>CAZTEP010000269.1:0-2441 GCA_964612325.1 uncultured Anaerolineaceae bacterium | reverse complement strand
TACACTCTTTCCCTACACGACGCTCTTCCGATCTGAACTGGCGCGAATCAGCACCTGAATCGAGGGAGTTTTGAATGATTTCCAGGCCTTTGCTTTGGTCCTTGTCAATTAAAGCAGCGGTTAAGTCGATAACGGCCTGATTGGTTGTTGTGCCTAAGAGGTCTTGCGCCAAGGCCAAGGTAACTTCTTTTCTGATTGATGAAAGTTGATCGACTAATGAAATCGCGTCGCGCATTGACCCCGTAGCCTGACGAGCGATGAGGCTGAGCGCTTCGGGTTCAATGACTATGTTTTCTTGTTTTGTAAGTGTTGTAAGCTTGTCTACAATCACGGGTACAGGAATGCGCCGAAATTCAAAACGCTGACATCGTGAAAGGACCGTTGCCGGAATTTTATGAATTTCGGTGGTCGCCAAAATGAAGATGACATGTGTGGGTGGCTCTTCAAGTGTTTTGAGGAGCGCGTTGAAAGCTGAATTAGAAAGCATGTGGACTTCATCGATGATATAGACTTTATATCGGCCTTGTGATGGCGCGAAATTGATTTTATCGCGTAACTCTCGCACATCGTCCACACTGGTGTTTGAAGCCGCGTCGATTTCAATCAAATCCAAAAAGCGGCCTTCGTTCACTGCCAGACAATTCTCACAAAGATTACAGGGTCTTTGTGCCGGGACATCGTCAAGACAGTTGGCGGCCTTAGCCAAAAGACGCGCGCTGGTGGTTTTACCGGTTCCGCGTGGGCCGGCAAAAAGATAGGCATGGCCAATGCGCCCCATTGATATGGCGTTTTTGAGGGTCTGTACGATGTGGTCTTGTCCGACGACCTCATCCCACAGGGCCGGTCGCCAGGTTCGGTAGAGTGCTTGTGACATAATCTAATCCTTATGGTATTTCATAGCGCGCGCGTTCAACGAGTTCGGGGTCATGTAAAGTTACAATCGCGCCGGACTGCCAAAAAGCTTCCTCACTGTTGAGATAAATAGCCAGCGCACTATCGGTGCCTGTTTTTGAGTAAATTTTTATCGCTCCACCCGGATTAAGGATGATATCGCTTTTGATATGAATGCTTTTTCGTTCCGCGCCACGCAATGACCAGTTGAGCAAAGAAAGTTTGCTGTCACCCTCATTTTTGACAAGGATGTATTCGAGGTTTAAGTCGCCGAGGCCAAAAATGTTTTGAATGCTGATGATGCTTCCTTCTGGTAAGTCTGTTTTTGATGGAACAGACGTGTTTTGGTTTGTTTCGAGAGTAGAAAGCTCACTCAATGGGTTGATTTGAGTGCTTTGCGCCTGGGCTTGCTCAGAGATGCGTTTATGCTGGATGTGTTCCCAAATGAGCAAAACCGCTACAACCGTAAGCGCGGAAACAGCGATATTTAAGAGTATGAAAGGGAGGGTTTTCTTTAATGATTTCATCTTATTTCTCAGGCTAATGATAGCACAAAAGTATGGTGATTTCGACGGTGTGAATGAAAACCTTTTGTTTTATTGTAGCTTTGCCTGGTTGTGGTTCATTGACCCTGGCTTTGGCTAAATTGATAATTAAGATAGCTTTATTCAATTGTTAAGCAAGTAAATCGTTGCGCTTTGATTGATTGGCAATTGGCTTAACAATAGCGTTGAAAGTCGTCCCATGCCCAATCCCAGCTGATTAGCCCAGAATCCAAACGGTCGCGATAGCGCTCAATAAAAGCGACAATCGTATTTTTGCCGGTCATTAGCTCCAGGCGGTAGAGCTTACCGATGACTCCGGTGTATTCGAGATAACGGGTCTCTTCAAAGCGTTTTAAGGTATGCTCAAGGTCATAATCCACATAGCGATGCTCGGTGTGCCAGCGACCGTTTTTGCGCGTAGCCAAAGCGTAGACAGCCTTGGGCGCGTCCGCGAGACCAATGCCTACTGAGCCGGCGGTTATCACCGGGCGATGCCCCCAATAATCGATACGGTGGCGGTGGTTATGTCCGCGGATAATTAAACTTGCTTTTATCCCCGGAAAAAAATGTTCAAACATAGCGTCGCTACAATGCTCATCAATAAAATCATGGTCGTCACGGGTGGTGCTGTGAACCACGTAGAAGTCATCGCCGTGGTAATCGTAAGGCAGGGCACGCATGGCCTCAAAATCGTCAGGCTTAAAGAACTGATGCGCGAATCGCACGGACGAGAACCATGGTGTATTCCAGCGGACATGTTGTCGGAGTGTGCCGGCCTGGCAAACGTAGCGTTCATGGTTGCCGCGCAGGGTAACCAAACCCGAACTCAGCGCGAGTTGCAGGCAGGCTTGGGAGTCGGGTCCTCCGTTGATGTAATCACCTGCCAGGATGATTTGGTCTGGACTCTGCGCGCGCGCGTCGGTAAGGGCGGCTTCAAAAGCCGCCAGGTTACCGTGCATGTCAGAGAGGACAGCAACTCGCATTAGTCGGTGAAGAGTGAGATCG
>CAZTEP010000268.1:0-2446 GCA_964612325.1 uncultured Anaerolineaceae bacterium | reverse complement strand
ATTAGGACATTTCTAACTTGCCAGCAATAGGACATTTCTATTTAGCCTTGACAAAAACCATCTATATTGACTTGTGATTTAATTGACAGATTTCCAATATGAAAATATACTTAATGAGGGTGGGAAGGCATCCCTTAGTACACAAGATTTGTGTATACGGACCAATCACGAAACTTTTTGCTAAATTCCGTTAAGTTTCTCATTAGTTGTAAGAAGAACAGCTGTTCAAGAAAGTGTATCGTTTTTAACTCTATTTATTTGAAAGGATGTGCTTTATGCTCAAAAAAAGAATTATAAACTTTCTTCTGATCTTCATTTTGCTATTTGTTGCTATCCCCGTTCAAGCACAAGGCATTCAGAACCCACAACCGCATCCTGATCCATACAGTGGCAGCCTCGATGCCTATGATGGGCGATGGGTTCTAGATGGGATGACATCAGAGAATTCATATTGGATATTGGATATAGATGCAAAAAGCAATTCATTCTTGTTGTGGCATGAGGGTCAAGCAATTGACGGAGCATTAAAATTTAAACCTGGGGACAAGAATAACAATGTTGGCGACACGATTGAATTTGATTTCATCTATGACCCTGATATTGGCATTACCATCATTTTGGAAAATATGGCGAATGGATTGTTTGAGGTTACTGGTCAAGGTTTTGTTTTTGTACGGGAAGGTAACGAAGCTAATCTATCTGATGGGGAAGATTTTGATTTTTACCCGGAAGGAAAAAAGACTGGTCATTGGATACTGACAAAAATCAGTGCTGTTGCTGGTCCAATGGTCTTTGAATGGTCAGCCGCGGAATGGGGGTTTGGGGAGGATAACCCTCTCATTATTAATCTGAATAATGGCTTGGTCAGTCAAGTGAGTTATCACGCTGGTGGAACTGAGATTATCGTTCCTTATGCCAAGTACCGCTGGACTGGTCGAACATCACTTTTTATTCAACATCCACCACAAGCGGCTGAATGTTGCACGGGTATGATTGGCGCTATTCATACGGTTAATGGTGAGGAAGAAATGACCCTTCAGGGTTATCCGGGTGTTCCGGAATTTGATGTAGTTGCTTTTTTTCATTTTAAACGTCATGTGATTTATACGTCTGATGGCGATTTAGGAGGTAATGCGCCATGAAAAAGCCCCTTTTACTATTGCTTTCATTTTTGTTGTGTCTGAGTTTCTCAGCGTGTTCTATCGCTAAGAATGTGGACGGACCTGAACGAAAACCTGGTCAAACAAGCCAGAATCAAGCAACTAATCCGCAAAAGCATGAAACTGCAGAATTGGTAACAGAGCGGACTGAACCTGCTGAGACTAAAGTCGATGAAACAGCGACTTTAGAACCTCCCGCAACGGGGTTTGCTTATGTCGAGACTCTTCAGGCAGGAATTCCACCAGAATACAGACTAAAACAAAATGCTCTCCCTGGTTGGGTCGAGCCTTTGCCGACCTTAGAAGTTCCTGTAGATCTCATTTTCTTTAATCCTTATGGGAAAATGCAAGGTGAAGGAACTGAGAGTGCATCTCTGCCTGATATCCAAATGCTTATTAACACTGAGGAAATAGAAACGTTCTTTGGCAAAAAAGTTGTTGAAACTGAAGAGGAAAACAATGAGGCAACCCGTTTGAAGCGCATCACCTATACGTTTGAACATACAGGAAGTGATGAACCTTATCTCGCTCTCGGTTTTTCTGCTTTTAATACCGCAGATGATGCGGAGATGCTGATTAATATGTTTGGCGCGAAACCGCTTCAGGAATCAATTGGCGTGAAGACTACGATGTATAATTTTTTTGGGATAACGGGTATTTATGTTCTCACAGCTGAGAATATTGTTATTGATATTTCTGGAAATTACCTGAACAATCAGCAGTCCCAGCTTCTTGAGTTCGCGAAGCTTATTTTTCAGCGATACGCCGAAATGCCATAAGTACTTGGCTGTTTACCTTTGTTTTATAAAAGATGTATTAAAAACAGGTTGCCGTGAGAAACAACCTGTTTTTTGCCTGAAATTGAAAAGTTTACTTTTGCATTTTTGCCCAGCTGTCAACCAGTGAAAGGGTGCGAATCCAGATAGGTTTTTCAGCTGTGCTGGTGACATGGTCAAGTGTAAAATAACCGTCGCGCACAAACTGATACACTTCCCCAATCTTGGCTTCAGCCAAAGCTGGTTCGAGTTTGGCTTGTAGGACCTTGATTGAATCCTTGTTGAAGTGGTCCAAAAAGTCCTGGTCCTCAGGTAAATCTTCGGGGTATTTATCGAGGAACATTTGCTCGTAGAGTCTTGTTTCAGCTTCAATGGTGTGTTTGGCCGAAACCCAATGGATGGTGCCACTCACTTTTCGACCGTCAGGTGATTGACCACCACGGGATTCGGGGTCGTAGCTACAGTGGATTTCGATAATGTTGCCTTTATCGTCTTTAACGATGTTTTTGT
>CAZTEP010000267.1:0-2448 GCA_964612325.1 uncultured Anaerolineaceae bacterium | reverse complement strand
TTCTATTTCTAGAATAGATAAAGAATGTCCGCATCCTTTTGCATTAAGAGACATGCTTTCTGATTCGGCGCTCTACCACGCTACCGTTTTTCCTCTCAGGCACACACCTATACCGGGAATGAATACTTATGATGCGATTCGGCAAATAATTTTCGAGTCGATTAAAGAGAAAGGTGGCTCATTAGATACAGAAGTTATGGAGACACTCAAATGGTTGGCATATGAAAAATGGGCCGAAAATGATAAATCGCTTCAACCATTCGAGTGCCCTCATTGCGAGGAAGTAGTAGCTAGCCTAAACTATAATGAGGAGAAGGGTACGTGCTCTGGTTGCGGAGGTAGTTTATTCCTTACGGACATGCTAGGATTCCATCAAGAAATGGCTCCCGATTCTGCACCAGATACGGTAGCAACGGCATATATGAATATTCATGAAACATTATTATTGTTTACTGCAGTTCGTTACTATTGGGAGACGAATAAGAAGATATTATCCAACTGCCTTTTTGTGAAAGATGGCCCTTTAATGCTACGCGCTCAATATTCAAAGTTAGTTGATCCTATCCGAAGATTTCTTTTTTTTGCACAGAAGAATAATTTTCCGGTTCATATAATTGGACAGGAGAAAACAGGCAGATTTATGGACCATCTGCAGTTGATCAAAAAGGATGCGCAAGAGAGATCAATTTTCATGCCTGATAATAAATATATAAAAGAAATAATTAAGAGCCGCCCCAACCGTGGAGGACCTTATGGTGAAAAAACTAATTATGGTAATAAAATTTTTGTAAAACTTGATAATTACCACAGTATGGTGCTTAATATACCCCATTATTCTGAAGAGCCATCATATATGGATACATTAGACGCCGATCGAATATTTGCTACGATACCGAAGATCCTAAGCAACCGCTATGAAGGAGCATTATTGCCCATTGAGCTTGCGCATGGCGTTGCATCACTCTCCACCTACCCATCTGCCAAGATTCTAAAAATTTTCTCTGAATCAAAAGAGCCACCGATAATATAGGTATGTATCATGGTCTTTTATGCTCAACATCACGAAAGTGTTCTGGGAGAATCCGCTACCATTGATCGTACTCCCTTCGATAAATTTAGCGTAAAACCATTTCTTAAATGGCCTGGTGGAAAGCGTTGGATCGCTCAGAAATTAGCTCTTTGCATATCAAAAAGATTATCCAATCGTTATTATGAGCCGTTCTTGGGTGGAGGAGCCATATTTTTTGGATTATGTCCAAGAAAGGCAACCCTATCTGACATAAATAGCGATCTAATAAATACTTACATTCAAGTACGGGATAAACCAGAGGAGATTATTGATGGGTTAAAGAAACTATCAGTGGATAAGGAAAGTTATTATCATATTCGCAAAGAAGAACCGAAGGACTTGGTTGAAAGGGCAATAAGATTTTTATATTTAAATAGAACTGCCTTTGGTGGTATATATCGATTAAACCTCAACGGAAAATTCAATGTCCCTTATGGAGGAGGAAGTCGCACTCCTGAACTTCTATGGAGAGATGGATTGATTAAAAGAGCATCACATGCGCTTCAAGGAATAGAGTTAGCTGTATCGGATTTTGAAAAGATGATGAATAAATCTAGATATGGAGATGTAATATATTGTGATCCAACACATACAATGATTCATAATAATAATAAGTTCATTCGATATAATGAGAAAAATTTTTCGTGGAAAGATCAAGAACGTCTTTCTTTAGTGGCTCTGCGTGCGTTGAAAAGAGGAACTTTTGTTCTAATAAGTAATGCTAGCTATTATCCCCTATGTGAATTGTATCATCCATTCAAACCTATTAAATTGGCTAGAAAGAGTCTTGTCAGTCGGAAATCAAAATTTCGTCGCGAAATTCAAGAATATATATTTGTTTTAACTCCTGATGAAATAGAGTAAGAGATCATAGCGACAGGTGGTACTAATGGGGAGAACATGGCTGCTTGGATCCGTTAAACCGAAGTTACGAGTGCCCAGGCTCATGATAATAGCAATCTAGGGGATCCCTAGCTCAAGAAGTTAAGCAAATAAAATATCTGGTGAATATGGCAGCGATCCATATTTCCCTTCGTTTCAGGGCGCATATGCTCCCATCGACCATGCGGCATGGCTGATTGGGATTCGTGATAATAGCAATTAGGGAGCCATGCTCCAGTTAAAGTCAGAAAATGTTAGGTGAGCACGGCGGCTCTCCCGCCTGGCGGCTTTTCCGGGCGCACAGTAGTCCGATCGACCGTGCAGCATGGATGAGTGAGATCATAATAGCCGAAATTAGGGAGCCCTAGCTCCAGTTGAAGCGATAATAAAAAGATGTTAGATGAGCACGGCAGCTCTCCGGCTTGCGGCTTTTCCGGGCGCTCAGTAGCCCGATCGACCGTGCAGCAAGGCTGAGTGGGATTTGAAATGCAGTAATT
>CAZTEP010000266.1:0-2448 GCA_964612325.1 uncultured Anaerolineaceae bacterium | reverse complement strand
TGAGGACGATAATGGCAATGGCGACCAGGGTAATGCCCAGCGGACTGCTACCCAGCCCGGGAATGAGGACTGAAAGCGAGTAGGCAAAACCAACCGCGCTGAGGGCCGCGTAAAAAACGCTCGAAAGACAGTCCAGCGAACCGACCACAAAATGCAACCAGCCTTTGCCAAAGGCTTCGCCAACATAGGTCATGGTACCCCCGCTAAAGGGTAAGAATGTGGCCAGTTCGCAGTAGTTTAGCGCGATGCTAAGGGTTAGAAAACCACCGATGATAAGCGCCAGCACGGCTTCGGGGCCGGCGATGCCCGCGGCGTGACCGGTGAGCACGAAAATTTCCGCGCCGATCGTGCCAGCGGTGCCGAGCATAATCACCTGCCCAAGATTGAGCTGACGTTTGAGTTTACGTTGTGTCATGGTTACTCCAAAAGGCCTTGAGGGGGTCTTTTCAATAATTATTCTGCGCTTAATTCTACTCCTATTCAAGAAAAGGGATGTGTCAAGGTCAGCTTTGTTGAAGGTATGTTGCGCTAATTTCCTTTAAAATAGAAACAAACAATACTTTACTTTATTAAGGAAAGATGTGTCACTTTACGCAATACTGGAAAGTCACAAATGTTTCTGCTATAATAGAAACAAGTTTGGACAACCTGGCTTTCAAAGATCATTTACTGGATGAAAAGCCAAAAAGAAGACACGCAATGTAAAACCAAGCCCGAGGAGCGCAGTATGCAAACTTATCTTGCCGTTATTGGCGACATCATCGCCTCAAAGAAAATCAAAAACCGTGCTGAAATTCAAGTCGCGATGAAAAAAACATTTCAAGATCTCAATCAGGACTACAGTGATTTGATTGTTTCAAAATTCACTTTGACCATTGGAGACGAATTTCAGACACTGCTCAAACCCGCGCGGCGTGTTTGGCAACTTTTGGACCTCTTAGCTGTTCGCTTTCCAGCGCCCTTCCGTTTGGGGTTAGGTTATGGTGAGATTCGAACACAAATTGACCCGGATCAAAGCCTGGGTGCAGATGGCGAAGCATTCTGGCACGCGCGGGATGCTATCCAGACAGTGCACGTGCAAAATTGGAACGGACGCTGCCATGTGCTTTTCAAAGGGAAACACACCAGGCAAGACACCCTCATGAACAGCTTGATTTTAGCGTCTGAGACCATCAAGGCGCAGTGGACCCATAGCCAGGCGGAGCTCTTTAGCGCGCTAATGAAAGCGGGCATTTATCAGGTTGACTTTAATCAAAAAAGTATCGCGGAAAAATTGGACTTATCTGAAAGCGCATTGAGCAAGCGCTTAACCGCCAGCAATATTAAAGTATACTTTCAGTTAAGAGAAACCCTTGGACAATTCCTGGAGGATTATGGTAAGTGCGCTAAATGATTTTACAATTTTGCTATTGATTGCTCATTACCTGGGCGATTACCAGCTGCAATGGGAAGCACTGGCAGAGGAAAAGACCCGTAAAGCCTCTGGGATGCTCAAACACCTGGGCATACATTTTTTGCTCTTGGCCGCTTTGTTTGTGTGGGGACTTATCCAGGGTTTGAGCGTGACATTACTCTGGCCAGTGTTGATTGTCTTTGGTGTTCATGTGCTGGTGGATGTGTCTAAGAAGCAGATTAACCGAAAATCCTGGGCACAATCCACGCACAATGCCAAGGTCGCCATTTATCTTGCGGACCAGGTTTTGCATCTGGTGGCCATTTTATTGGTCGGTCAATGGTTCTTCGCGAATGCATGTAAAGCTTTCAGTTTAGGTAGCTTATTGACCAGGGAGATGCTCAATTGGGCACTTTTATTGCTGCTCATCGGCAAACCTGCCAACGTGAGCTTCAAGGTGCTTTTTGAAAAGTATCAATACAAGGAGCCAGCAGAACCACAAAAAGACAACGAAACTGAACATGATGCCACCACCAATTTCTCCGAAAATGACATCGAGCGCGTGTCAGTAGGCTTTGACCCGAACCAGATGCCCACGGAAAAAGCAAACGCGCCAAAAGAGGCACCCGAAAACCTGCAGACCGTGGCTGGCGCGGGAGCCATAATTGGCAACATGGAGCGCATTCTTTCTGCTATTTTTCTTGCCACAGGACAATGGGCGGCGATTGGCGTTATCTTTACAGCTAAGTCCATCGCGCGCTTTAAGCAGATTGAAAAGAATAAACAATTCGCGGAGTATTATCTGATTGGCACGCTATACAGTATTCTGTATGTCGTCGTGGTCTTTTTCTTGCTTATCGGTTTTAAGTCAAATTGACTTTGAAATAACAGTTAAATGCTCAAAACCCGGCTAAACTAAGATCGCATCGTGGTATAGCCGAGAAACACGCTTGAAATTTCGTAATAAATCGGCTAAACTAAGATCATATCGCTGTTTAGTCGAGGTTTTATGTACAAAAAACGCGCCATTGAAACTGTTATCACAAATACAATCG
>CAZTEP010000265.1:0-2450 GCA_964612325.1 uncultured Anaerolineaceae bacterium | reverse complement strand
CTCTTCCGATCTCTTCAAAGTAATTGTTGGCGTAGCTTTTACAACCTGGCTGGCCTTCTTCGTGAGGTCAACAATCCTGTATCTTAGAAAATCGAGGCGTAAATGAACAATGTTTTTCTCTCTCCCCACCCTTTGGTTGCCACCAAACTCTCCTTATTGCGTAATGTACGCACCGAACCTAAAAAATTCCGCGAGTTAGTTCGCGAAATTGCCGCTATGTTGGCATATGAAGCTACCTTAGATCTCGCCACCCAGGAAATTGAAATAGAAACACCCTTGGCGACAACACGAGGCCAAAAATTGCTTGAACGCATTGGTTTGGTGCCTGTGCTACGTGCAGGTTTGGGTATGGTGGAAGGCGTTTGGGAGCTGATGCCAGGCGCTGAAGTCTGGCATATTGGCCTCTATCGCGACGAACGCACACTAAAACCAGTATCGTACTACAACAAACTGCCCATTGAACCGACTGTTTCGGTTTGTTTGATTTTAGACCCAATGTTAGCCACCGGTGGATCTGCTGTTGCCACAGTAGATATTTTGAAAAAATGGGGCGTGAACAAAATTAAATTTATTGGCATCATCGCTTCGCCTGAAGGCGTTACACGCTTACAAAGCGCGCATCCGGATGTGTCAATCCATATCGCTGGACTTGATGAAAAGTTGAACGAACATGGCTACATCCTCCCAGGCCTTGGTGATGCTGGTGACCGTCTGTTTGGCACATAAACGCCATAAGAATCAAAAAGGCGACTTGGAAAAGTCACCTTTTTGCAGGAAATGACGCATAAGATATTACGCGCTTTGTCGTTTCATTAAAAACAGTGTTCGCTCAGAACCCACTACGGGCTTTTCATCCATTATCGTGTAATACTCAGCAAAAGCCTTCTTGAAACCATCAATTGTATAATCCGGAAAAATATCCAGGCGCGAACTTAAAAGACGCACAACCTGAGAATCTTGCTTGGGTACAAATTCGATAATAAGATACTCACCCAACTCAGCAAAACTACGCGCGACTTCCCGTAAAGGCACATTGTTGGCGATTGCCATATGGTGAATTAGCGCCAATGCCATCACCAAATCAACCGGACCACGCGCTTTCAAAGAATCACGTTCCTGGTTATGCCATCCAATCGCTGGAGAGGGATTGGTTAGGTCCATAACCAATGGCAACATAAACTTTTCTTTTTTAGCTTTCACAATTTCATAGTTTTGTTGCACCGCACCCGGGTCAATATCGAAAGAAATGGTCGGCACACCCAAATCGCTGGCACAACGACTAAATTCACCGGTATTACCACCCAAGTCCCATGCGTTTTGGGGGTTTACTTGCTTCACAAAACGGCTCACCAAGTCGCGTTTGGCTTCAAATGAGCTTTGTGTGTAGTTATTATCTTGATAATAGTCAGTCCACTCGGTCATAATCGTTTTGACATTAAGCGAACGCACCACACTTAATAAGCTATCAATCAGATTATACAAAGCCTGTTTCGAGATTCTACCGCTAACTTCCTCTTGAGAAACCTTTTGATCTGCATATTTTTCCTGGCTTTTAGCGTGAATGTGGATGTGTGTTGCAAGACCAAAATTCAGCTTTGTTGATACTGGTAAGAGTTTTGAGGCTAAGTCAAGGGGAATACCATCAATGTAATCGCGCATCAAACCATTTAGTCTAATATCTGTTTTTACCATCAATGCCAAAGGAGCGAGAAAATGCTGGCAAAACTGTTTGTAAGCCACCCAGGGTTTGCCATCTTCATAGGCCTCGAAAGAGAGCGTATCGATAAAAATTGGCCGGCCCTGATGAAATTGAATGTTATATGCGCTGGCATCTTTTAGCGACATACCAAATGACAACGCGCGTCGGGCAATTGAAAGGGTCAAAATCGCAGCATCTTTATATTGATTGAAACACCATTCATAGGGGTATGATACGAAACTAAGTTGTTGTGGCTTTATAATCTTATAAGCAAATTCAGGCAAGGGAGAAAGCTCGATTGGCATTTCCTCATGAGAAAGAATGGCTTTTGCCTTGCTCAGTTGCTGATAAAGGCCCGATGACATCAAGAGGTCATAGTCTTTTTGGTAAGTCTTATTGACTTGCCTGTGAAACTGTCCGTTTATTTTAAACATGAACCCACTCGGGTCGCGAAAAGAAGCTTTTACTTTTTCTGCCATTTGTCCTCATTTATTTTGTTATTCACGCATTAAATCGCTTCCTTAAAACGCAAAACTCTTACCCAAGCCAAAAAAACCTCTTTAGGAAAAAGTTTTGCAACCGACTCGGTTAGATTTGTTCAGTACTATTAACTTGTTCTTCAGTCTCTCCAAGCTCAGTGGGGTCAATTTCAGTTGGGTCAATTTCGGCATCCTGCACTTTCTTACCCGTGAAAAAAGCCTTAATGTTTTTCCAAAACACACGAATAGCAACCCCAGCACCCAACAACACT
>CAZTEP010000264.1:0-2453 GCA_964612325.1 uncultured Anaerolineaceae bacterium | reverse complement strand
ACTTCCCCGATGGCGGTGTGCCTTTCATGGGTGTTCAGGGTTTCGCGATTAACAGCATGTCCAAAAACATTCCGTTGGCGCAAGCTTTCCTGACCGATTTCATCGCAACCGAAGAAGTGATGTTGGAACTCTATGAAGCAGAACCCCGCGCGCCCGCTTTCTTGCCTGCCCTGGCTAAAGTTGATGATCCTGATCTGAAAGCCATTGGCGAAGCTGGTAAAGACGCTCAACCTATGCCTGCTATTCCAGAAATGGGTAAGGTTTGGGGTGACTGGGGCAACGCTTTGAGCTTCATCTTCACTGGCGAAAAGACCCCTGAAGAAGCCTATAAATTTGCCCAGGAAGCCATTGTTGCTGCAATCGCATCCAATACCGATGGCATGGTAAACCTCCCCGGTTCATGGCAAAAAGCTGCAGGCTTTGACTGTGAATGGGATCCCGGCTGTGCCGATACCGCTATGGAACTTGGCGATGATGGCATGTACAAAGCCACTTTCACCATCCCCGCTGGCGACTACGAAGTTAAAGTTGCCCTGGACGGTGGCTGGGATACCAACTACGGTAAAGACGGCGTGGCTGGCGGTGATAACATCACCTTCAATGTCCCCGCAGACGGCGAAGTGACCTTCATTTGGGATCCCAACACCTTCCTGCTTGAAATTGTCACGAAGTAATCTGTAAGTAATCAAAAGAGACCGGTAATAATTTGCCGGTCTCTTTTTCTAAAACCCCGAAAGGAGGCTTATAAGATGAATAAACCCACCCCGAGTGTCGGTAAATTCGCCAACAAAACAATTCGTTCTATCGGACAATGGTTTGGAATTGCCATAATCGTAGTGATAGACCTTGTGATGGCCTTTTTTGCTTTCAAGCTTTTTCAAATGGGCTACATCCCCCTGGGCATCATTTTTGTGCTTATCATCGCCATTATCAGCTTTTCCTTTTTTGTGCCAAAAGCGCATATGTTTAAGTGGATGGCGTTTGGGTTGGCAGCCTGGCTTTTGTTTTCTATTTTCCCTATTCTTTATACTGTCTACAACGCTTTCACGAACTATGGTGACGGCCATCTGATTAGCAAAGAACAAGCTATCCAACAAATTGAATCTGAAACCTATTTACCAGCAGACAGCCGTACCCTTATAAGCTGGGTTGCTTACAAAGGCTCCGGAGATGACTATCTGCTGTGGATTAAAGATGATACCGGTGAGACATGGATGGCGCGCATGGTGAAAAGCCATGAAGATCCAAAAATATTCGGCGTTGTATCTGGTGAGAATGGCATTGGTGAAATTGACGCTGATGGCGCGCCACTAAGCATTGAAGGTTATCAACGCTTAAGTGGTATCGCCGCTTCTACAGATGCCAATCTAACCAAATATCGCTTTGGCGAAGAAGAAGCACCTATTTTCATCCGTCCTGACCTTACCGTAGGGCAATTCAAGCAACTTTATGTCTACGACCCTGAGAGCAACACCTTCACCAGTCAGCAAACCGGTATGGTCTATAAAGACATGAAAGGTACTTGGGTAAACAGTAAAAACCAAAGACTCATCCCTGGTTACACCGCGGGTGTGAGTTTTGACAACTTTGTGCAGTTCGTAAAAAGCCCTGGTATGCGCGGGCCTTTGGTGACCATTGTGACCTGGAACTTTGCCTTTGCTACCTTTAGTCTCCTTATGACCTTTTCTCTTGGCTTATTGATATCCATCATCTACAACAGCCCGAAAATTAAAGGAAAAAAAATCCTGCGGAGTTTGCTCATCATTCCCTACACCATCCCAAGCCTGATTACCATCCTGATTTGGCGTGCTATGTTTAACCAGGAAATGGGCATCATCAACAAGGTGTTACTTGAAGTCTTCAATATCGCGCCAAGATGGTACACCAACCCCTGGCTGGCACGTGCCGCGTTGCTTGTCGTGAACCTCTGGCTGGGTTATCCATACTGGATGTTAGTCACCAGCGGTGCTTTGCAAGGTATCCCAACTGACATCTACGAGGCAGCTCAAATCGATGGTGCCAATGCCTGGCAACGCTTCACAAAAATCACCTTACCCCTCTTGCTGGTAAGTGTGGGGCCTTTGATGATTGCCTCGTTTATTTTCAACTTTAACAATTTCAACCTGATTTACGCCTTCATTGGGGGTGGCCCACCCATCCCGACAGCGACAACTACGGCAGGATACACCGACATCATCATCAGCTACGTTTACAACCTGGCCTTTGCCAGTGGACGTGGCGCGCAATATGGCTATGCTTCGGCTATCTCGCTTGTCTTGTTTGTCCTGATCGCTTTTATGTCGCTTATCCAATTCCGCTTTACAAATATGTGGGAGGAGACCAGTGAAAACGTCTAAAAAATATATGTCCATGAAAACAATGGAAATCATCGCCACAATTTTGCGCGTTTTGTTGGCCATTGTGTTGGTAACCTTTAGTATCTTCCCAGTTTT
>CAZTEP010000263.1:0-2462 GCA_964612325.1 uncultured Anaerolineaceae bacterium | reverse complement strand
TCCATCAAAGCTGATTTATAAAGCTCCAACCGCTCCGCTCTGTGAAGAGTGTGCTTAGGGATTTGTCTTACGAAATGAATTAATTGACCGGAAGACTTGGCAAAGATACGAACGATATCTTTTTTATGATCAGGTTCAAGCTTATCTAAATTTCGAAAAAAAACTTTGAAGATCATCTCATCATTCATTGTTAACAACTCCACTTTTCAAGACTTCTGCCAGCACCAAAGCATCATTAACTGGTATTCCCTTTAAAATGAATGACACGGCTAACGGATCGCTTATCCGAGATGAGCCTTCCTTTTCACTTGTTTGGTAATATCCATTTGGATCCTCTGCAGCACATAATATCTTGTCGTTTGTTAAAATGTATTGTGTATTGATAGGAAAAGCTTTATCAGGCAGATGTTCACAAAAATAGATTTGGCTCTCGGGCGGAATCGCGTAATCGAGCGCAAAGGTCAATATTCCAAAAATTGGTAACAATTGCTTTTGAACCGCTTGTATGATGGCTAGCCTTTGATCCATCTTCAATTCAGGAGTAAAAAACACAATATTCGGCAGTGTCATGCCAAATTTGCTTTTAGATAAAACCAGTTGCAAGAAAGTGTTGAAAAGGATGTTGGTAATTCCCTTTACAACCGGCAAATCTTGTGATTTTAAAACAAAAGGCTTGGGATTTAATGGTCTGGGAAGTACCTGAGGATGTACCTCCTGACCATTTTGATTCAGAACCCCATAGTCCTTTAGCCCAAATCCATTCAATTTTCTAAACAGTATCGCATCATAAAGAGCGATATCATTTTGCAAACAAACGGTTAAAAATTTCTTTGGAATAATTGTTATGTGTGCTTGCGTATATGGTCGATTTGGCAAATCTGTTCTAGGATCTACACCTGGTTGCATGTATAGATAGTCGAGTTCCGTCCGCTGTTGAACCTGGATAAAAAGGAGTTCATCAATCAAGGCTCGGGACGGCTGGAGGATCACACTGAAATTTCCGAATTGATTGGGTTTGTTAGAAAAACGTAGATTATATCTTGCGGCATAATTCGCTATGTTGGGCTGATAAATTTCTCGATTTACAATGGAACCAAGCTCTCTGTCGGAAGTATCAAGCAAAACAAAATCCGATGTGTTCCGCTGAAAATAAAAGAGTTTTCCACACTCCACATAATCCAATTTCAGATTATCAAATTCTTTCCTCATAAATACGCCCTTTGATTTCTCCAGATCTTAACGGGGATATGGAGGATATTCTGGTCTAGGGTTAAACCACGTTCTCCATCCTCCTGTGTGTCGGGAAAAATGCTCTCTCTCCAGGTTCTCAAATATCCAGAAAAATGGACCTGTAGTGCCGAATGGCTTCCAATTGATTTCATCTAATAAATTGCTTCCCCGAATATTTGGCACCTGTTCGATTCGTCCAAAATTATCCGTTTGATTAACAAAACCTGCGGAAGAGGTTTGGAAAAAGCCGATGTTGTGGGTCTGACGTTGCATTTCTATTAGTCTTACCAGGTTCGGGAACATAGTATTAAAGACTTGTTCTGAGTCAAATCGATGGACTCTTGTTTGATCAACTTTTGTCAAACAAATAGCTATATTTCTACGACCAATGTTTGCAGTACTATTGCTTAGGGCATGAAAGAGCAGGCTGATAAAACGTTCATAATCAGATGATGACCATGGACGAACAACGGACGCGGGCAAGAAGTCATTGTAAACTGGTTCCTGAGGAGAGTCGATGGTCTCAAGTAACTCTGCCAGATCATTTTTAAAATTCGTCTGAGGACTTGCTGGACGTCCTTGAGAAGCCCTTTCTGGAGGTGCAATCAAGATAATAAGGTTGCGCGCGTTCAGGAGGTTTTGGTACGTTGCCATGAACTGATCATTATCCAATACGGATGCGACAATAAAACTCCCCGCATCGTTATGGATGACGATGTTATGCGTGTGTTCGTAACATTGATACCGGTCGTTACGTGCCCGGCGAGTGAACTGGTATAAAAAATCTTCAGGATACGGTGTGGCGGCTATCGCACCAGTTGGTGGATAAGCAATTGCAGGTGTAACGGTGCCATCACGCAGCACCTGCATGAGTTCGTAATAAAAAATATTGTCAGCTCCTCGATTCACCCTTTCAATTTCTTTTGCCAGGGCTCTGATCAGCCAATCTTTGCCTGAGGCTGTAGGTCCAAAGAGAGCTATACTTTCTTGTCGGATAAAATTAGGGTTTGCTTCCATTTGCGTTGATTCTCCTAAGATAGATAGATTTTTAGATTAGAATACTAAATTTTCGGTGCTGGATAAGGAATGTAGTTTCTTATCCTTTCTTCCCCAAAAAGCCATTGTGGAATTCTTTTCGACAACCTCAACCTGTCATTCTCTGCCTCTTCAAAAAACCAGAAAAAAGGGCTGGCAGTGTTTGTTGGATTTTTTATAGAAGGATTTCCTGAATC
>CAZTEP010000262.1:0-2472 GCA_964612325.1 uncultured Anaerolineaceae bacterium | reverse complement strand
CTCTTCCGATCTGGTTGGTTCCATTGTTTTTGAGTCATTAATTGCCTCCGCGTCTTATTTTCTTTGATTATATCGTTTTTAACTTTTTTCGACAGCTGTTTTTAATATTATGTGTAGTTTTCGAAAACAAGAATACAGCTATGTGATTGGGACAATAGATTGTTATAATAGGGTTGTGAAAAACAAGAAGAATATAAAGGTTTTGCCTGTTATTGTTTATATCGTGCTGTTCCTTTTATCTATCAGCTTAATTAGTATTCATGCGAGCAAGGGAATGCATATTTCCTCATTTTGGAAAAGGGAGCTTCCATTTATTACCATGGATTCATCCATAATTAATGGGGTTGAAATAGACTCTTTTAAGTGTCCGATGTTTATGGACCCAGAGGAAGGCACAGTAGTTACGATGACAATAAAGAACAAGGCAGATGTTCGTGAAACTGCAGGCGTGACTTTTTTGGCGAGTAAAACCCGCGTCAATTTTAAACAAGTGGTGACAACGCAAAAGTTGTATTTGGAACCAGGCAACAAAGAAACACTCACATGGAAAGTCAATAACAGACATGTAGTGGACGGGAAAGCTTCGGTGCGGGTGTTTTTGGGAATCACACCAGATCATCCGGTTAATTCTGGAAGGAACTGTATCATCCTGCCTTGGAGAGGCCCTTTTTCAGTTAAGTTTATGAATAGCTGGGCTTATCCGTTACTCATCCTGTTGTTCATCCTGAGTGCGGTTTGGCTTTACTTTGGCTCGGGTTTGGATTGGCAAAATCGTAAACGTTTCTTTTTCTTTTGCTTTGCGAATATTGTTGTTTTGGTTATGGTCTTTTTATTGATGATTAGAGGCTATATGGTTGCATTGATTGTATTGGCATTTCTTATTGTTGGTGTAATCGCGACTTTTCAACGAAGTCCTTATCTCTCAGTTGAAGAATATAAAAACTATATTTAAGAATTAATTTAAGTAATTAAATACAAGCTATAAGAAGGATAATCAAGTGCTGATTATATGCACTTAGTTTGCGCATGTGCTGGTATAATGGACATAGAAAGTTTTATAAAGCTTTGAAAGGCGGATTGCGTATTAAAGAACTGTAAAAAGCCGAATCTGTTTATTTTTCAAACCATAAGTTTAGCCGAATGTTTAGTTGATAGTGCAACTAAACGCAACTTTTTAATGGCGAAAGGAGTATAAATGAACACCGCGCAAGTTATGAAAAATGACCTCGATTTATACAAGAGTATTTCCTGGCAATTATTGGAAGTTACTCAAAACGCAGCTGTTGCAGCAGCCAGGGCTGCCGGTCACGGTGACAAAAACTTAGCTGATCAAGCTGCAGTTGATGCCATGCGAAAAACTCTGGCAGGTATGAAGGGTATTCGCTCAACAATTAAGATAGGTGAGGGCGAACGTGACGAAGCACCTATGCTGTATATTGGTGAGGAGTTAGGTGAGGGTTCGATTCATTTGGACATTGCCGTTGATCCATTGGAAAATACAAACGCTACCGCTAACCTTAATTCAGGCGCGGTGTGTGTGTTAACTGCTGCACCGGCAGGAGGCCTGGTGACGGCGTCGGATACCTACATGGATAAATTGTGCGTTGGAAAAGACGCCGCCGACTATGTTGATATTCGGCTCGCACCAGAAGAAAACGTCTATCGGCTTGCGAAAGCGCTAAAGAGGAGAGATAACCGGGAATTAACCATCACGGTTTTAGATCGTCCCCGAAACGAAGAATTGATTAATCGCTTGCGGGCTACTGGCGCGCGTGTGCGTTTGATTATGGATGGTGACCTAATGCCCTGTATTTTTTCTTGTTTCAAGGGCGTTGGTGTGCATGCTGTGATGGGTATCGGCGCGGCACCGGAAGGGGTTATCTCAGCTGGCGCAATCAAACTTTTGGGTGGCAAAATGCAGGCCATTTGGAAACCAAAAGATGATGCGGACCGTGAACGGCTCATTAGTATGGGCATAAAGCTTGATGAAGTATATTCACATAATGATCTTGCGCCAAGTAATGACATCATCTTTTGCGCTACTGCGGTGACACCGGTATTAACCACGTCAAAAGCTGTGCTTGAAGGAGTAAGTTTCTTCCCAGGTGGCGCGAAAACGAGCAGTCTGGTGATTACCAAACACTTTATGAACTTCGTACCAACGACACATGTCTTGAACCGGGAAACTTTTGACCAGGAGAAGAGCGAGTTCCGGTTGTATTAGTCCATATTCTTTTTTCAACTTTTTTTGACGCGCTCTCGGCTTGGTTCAACACCTTGAGCGCGTTTTTGTTTATTGATGGTATACTAAGCCTTCTAAGATATATTGAGGTTGATTTATGAAAAAAGCGTTAATCACAGGTATTACTGGTCAGGACGGTTCTTATTTAGCCGAATTGCTATTGAGTAAAGGATATGAAGTGCATGGCATCATTCGCCGCGCGAGCACTTTTAACACGAAGCGTATTGATC
>CAZTEP010000261.1:0-2478 GCA_964612325.1 uncultured Anaerolineaceae bacterium | reverse complement strand
GGTACGGATATGAGCACCATCGACATCAGCATCAGTCATGATAACCACGCGATGATAACGCAACCCATTAAGATCAAAATTTTCTCCAATTCCAGTACCCAAGGCTGAAATCATAGCCCGAACTTCACGATTGCTAAGTATTTTATCTAAACGAGCACGCTCAGTGTTCAAAATCTTTCCGCGTAAAGGCAAAATCGCCTGAAAATGACGATCGCGGCCTTGTTTTGCAGAACCACCCGCGGAGTTGCCTTCAACGATGTAAAGTTCTGTTTTTGAAGGATCGCGTTCAGAGCAGTCGGCTAATTTACCAGGCAAAGTCATACTTTCAAGTGCTGATTTTCGGATAACCAGATCACGCGCTTTTTTAGCTGCATCACGCGCGCGCGCTGAAGTAAGACATTTTTGCACAATAGCTCGACCTGCAGATGGGTTTTCATCCAGGAAAGCTGCAAAACTTTCACCAACCACTTGTTGAACATAAGTTTGTACTTCTGGGTTCATCAACTTAACCTTGGTTTGGCTTTCAAACTGCGGATCAGGGTGTTTGATGCTAATAATTCCGGTCAAACCTTCACGGGTATCCTCACCACTGAAATTGGCCTCATTTTCTTTGAGCAAGCCAGTTTTTCGCGCATAATCGTTAATGCTGCGAGTAACAGCTGCGCGAAGTCCTGTTAGGTGAGTACCGCCATCAGTTGTATTAATAGTATTTGCAAAAGCATAAGTAGATTCAGTATAAGAATCAGTATATTGAACCGCAAATTCAATACCAACACCTTCGACATCTTTTTCGCCTTTGATGATAGGATGAACTGGAACACGATTTCTGTTGACGTATCGGGTAAAGGAGGCAATGCCACCTTCAAAATGGAATGTCATTTCTTTGCCATTTCGATTGTCAATGAGTTGAATGCTTACGCCACGTGTAACAAAAGCCATCTCACGGAAACGATTTACGAGCGTTTCAAATTTAAAACTAACATCTTCAAGGAATATAGTCCGATCATATCGGAAAGTGGTTTCAGTTCCAGTATGATTTTCTTTGAATGTCCCAACAACTTTAACTTCGCCCTGGGGGATACCTTTTTCGTAGCGTTGATGATAAATCTTATGATCACGTCGAACTGTAACTTCACACCATTCTGACAAAGCGTTTACTGCTGATACACCAACGCCGTGTAACCCCCCGCTAACCTTGTAGCTTCCGCCACCGAATTTACCACCTGCATGCAACACAGTCATTACAACTTGTAAGGCCGATACTTTTTTCTCAGGATGGATGTCTACTGGAATACCGCGTCCATTATCACGTACTGTAACACTTTCATCTTCATTGATTATGATTTGAATGAGGTCACAAAAACCAGCCAAAGCCTCATCAACCGAGTTGTCAACAACTTCATAAATGAGGTGATGTAGTGCTTTTATGTCTGTACCACCAACGTACATACCAGGTCGGCGACGAACAGCTTCGAGTCCTTCTAAGACCTGAATATCTCCTGCATCATAATGTTCAATTTTTTTATTACTCAATTTTCACTCCAATTTGCTAAATCTGATTTTCAGATCCAACAATGATTATTGATTTGTAGTTTGTATATTTCACAGCCTCATTGTAAAAATGAAAAAAGGCCACCAAAATAAGTGTGGAAACTATAGCATGACCTAAAGCACCAACAAATAAAAGCCATGAGCCATCTTTTGGTAAATTCCAAAGCAAAGAAGTTAACATATTTATAATTAGAGCAACAAAAATGAATAAAGTGGTTTCCCTGTAAATAGGTTTAATTGTTGCTAAACTGTGTTTTAAGGCCGGTACAAAATTTATTTTTTGAGTTACTACTGCACATGGCGCAAAAATGAACGGAATTAATAGAGATATTAGTACAATGCGCAAAATAATAAAAAAAACAGAACCCATTGAAAGTGAAAACACTGTTACAAGGCTGATAATAAAAATGCCGGGCAATAATATAGCAAAAGCGATAAAAATATATGTGAAAGATAGTGCGATTAAATTTAATACAGTAAAAATAAAATTATTTCGCTTCCCAGTAGCAGGTGATTCATTGGCTCGTGCAATGAGTGATAAATATAATGCAGTAAATACAATTCCTATAAAAGAGAATAAAACAGCACATAGACCAACTTGCTGTATAGTTGATAGATGAAAAACATAACCATTTGGAACAATATCTTCGACAAAAAGTCTTTTTGAAAATAATGATGGAATACCCAATGGAGCGGTACGTAACAAAGAACTCAAGTTGTAATTTTCAATAGAACTAAGCAGAACTTCATATGCAACGGTAATTTGTTCTTGAAGGTTTTTTGCAAGCTCAGGAATTGTTATTTTTCCAAACACTTTTTCGGCCACTGAAATAACGTTAAATTTAGGGCCTAATAACAAGAACAAATCCAATATCAAAGGAAACATAATCAAGTAGGCATGTCTTGATAATGTTGAGTACGCCTGTT
>CAZTEP010000260.1:0-2497 GCA_964612325.1 uncultured Anaerolineaceae bacterium | reverse complement strand
TTATCATCGCGTGGTTATCATGACTGATGCGGATGTCGATGGTGCTCATATCCGTACCCTTTTGCTGACCTTTTTCTTCAGATACATGCCAGAACTCATTGATGGCGGACATTTGTACATCGCTCAACCACCTCTTTATCGCATTAGTTCACGTGGCAACATTCAATATGCTTACGATGAAAAACAGCGTGATGAAATCATCAAACAATTTGGTGGCATGAATCGTGTTAATATTTCGCGGTATAAGGGTCTTGGTGAAATGAACCCTGAACAACTCTGGGAAACAACCATGAACCCAGAGAATCGCACCATGCTGCAGGTAAGCATTGAAAACGCCAATGAAGCGGACCAGACATTTAGCATGTTGATGGGTGCAGAAGTCCCTCCAAGACGACGTTTTATTCAAACCCATGCAAAAGAGGTGCGCAACCTGGATATCTAAGCTTAGATATCTTCTTAATTGAACGATAAGATGAGTGAACGAAAAATATTACATCTCGATTTAGATGCCTTTTTTTGTTCCGTTGAAGAATTGTTGAACCCCACACTTATCGGAAAGCCTTTTGTTGTTGGAGGCAGTCCACAAGGTCGTGGGGTTATTGTTTCAGCATCATATGCCGCTAGAAAATATGGCATTCGTTCCGCTATGCCTTCAGGACAAGCCCTGAGGTTATACCCTGAAATCATATTTGTTCGTAGCAATCATCATATTTATTCAAGATATTCAGAAAAAGTAATGGATATTTTGCACGATACGACACCATTGGTTCAACAAGTATCGATTGATGAAGCTTTTATCGATGTTTCTGATATCCGAAAGTCAATTGAAGCTATTTGTCGTGATTTACAGGCGCGTATAGATCAAGAAACAAAGCTACCCATTTCTATTGGAGCTGGGACCAGCAAAATGATTGCTAAAATTGCTAATAATGTTGGTAAGTCAAGCATAAAAACTGGTAAAGCTCCTCGTTCAATTAATATAATTCCATCAGGAAAAGAAGCTGAATTTCTCGCGAATCTTGATATTCAGGAAATGTGGGGTATTGGCCCAAAAACTGCTGAGCGGTTACGTTCACGTGGCTTCAAAAAAATCGGAGACATCGCTGAAGCTGACTTAAAAGAGCTGTCAATTTATTTTGGAAAAAACGCAGAATCAATGAGAAATCGTGCTCTCGGTATAGATTTCTCTGAAGTTCATACTGAACACGAAGTAAAATCTATTAGTAATGAAATTACTTTTAGTCAGGATTCCGACGATATTCATTTTTTGACACAAACACTAATGCGATTGTCGGATAAAGTAGGCTATCGTTTGAGAAAAGCTAATCAGGCCGGACGAGTTATTCATATTAAAATTCGTTATTCAGATTTTACTACATTTACACGTCAAAAGAATCTTTCAAACCACACAAATATTGACGATGAAATATATCAAAACGCAACCGAACTCTTGAAGAAGCATTTAACACCTGGCCGAGCTGTACGACTTTTAGGTGTCGGTGTTAGTAAACTTGAAACACCCTTTCAACAATTAGACCTCTTCAATGAAGGCTCTCAAAAACGCCATGAATTGGAACAAGCGCTTGATCAACTCAAAGAAAAGTTCGGAGACGACATTGTTGTAAGAGCAAATGAACTTAAGCATACAAAAGATTAAAAAAGGATAATATGCGATGCTATCATTTATTAAGAACCTTTTCGCAAATAAAAAAGACTCGTCAACAATTTGCCAACCAAATAAATTAGACGATTACCTATCCATTGCCCTTCAAATTCCAGGCTGGGTTGATAGAAATGAATTGATGTATAAAGCTAAAATAATGCAACAATTGCCAGTAAACCCAGTTATTGTTGAAATAGGCTGTTTTTTAGGCCGTTCTACGATTGTGATGGCAGGTGTGAGAAAAATGATTGGAAACGGGATTGTGCATGTCATCGATCCTTTTGATGCATCGGGTGATACCTTTTCAGTTCCTTTCTATAAATTAATTACGAATAAAATTAATCAGTCTATCCTTGATGAATTTCAAGAAAACATTTCACAGCTTAAACTTCAAGACTATATCCAGGTCCACAAGGGCACTGCAGAAAGTATCATTCATAATTGGGATACACCAATAGACTTTCTTATCCTTGATGGCGACCAATCTCCTGCTGGTGCGCGCTCTGCTTATGATTTGTGGTTTCCTTTTTTAAAAACAGGTGGTTATTTATGTTTACATAATTCTGGTGATAGAGTTTATTTGCCGGGTCATGATGGACATCGGCGTATCTTTTTAGAAGCAGTTCATTCACCTGCTTTTTCAAATATTCATACTGAAAAGAAGACCAGCTTCGCGCGCAAATGCTGATATAAACTAAAAGTAAACGCAATTAGAGATAATCGATGAGGATAAGATAAGGGTTTACTTTTTTTGTAGCTTTGGTATAATCCTGCCCACATGCCAACGTAGCTCAGTCGGTAGAGCAGACGCTTCGTAAGCGCCCGGTCGGGGGT
>CAZTEP010000259.1:0-2499 GCA_964612325.1 uncultured Anaerolineaceae bacterium | reverse complement strand
TATGTTAAAAGGGCTTATTGGAAGAAAGATCGGCATGACCCAGATCTTCGATGACAGCGGACGCGCAGTTCCGGTGACGCTACTCGAAGCTGGGCCTTGTTTTGTTTCTCAGATAAAGACACCTGAAACCGATGGTTATTCCGCAGTTCAGTTGGCTTTTGGTTCTGTGAAACCAAAACGATTGTCAAAAGCAGAACTTGGTCATCTCAAGGTCAATAATCTGCCACCCGTGCGCATTTTACGTGAAATTCGCACGAAGAAGATCGACGGTATCAAACCTGGTGATGAAATCACCGCTGCGGTTTTTGAAGCCGGCGATTTTGTTGATGTAATTGGCACCTCAAAAGGCAAAGGTTTTGCCGGTGTCATGAAACGCCATGGCTTTGGTGGGGGACTTATAACCCACGGTCAGTCTGACCGCCAACGCTCTCCCGGCTCATCCGGTCAGGGCTCTACACCCGGTCGTGTTTTTAAGGGCAAAAAATTCCCCGGCCAAATGGGTAACGTGCGTATTACATCTTCTCATATCCGTGTGGCAATGGTTGACGCAGAGCGAAACCTTATTGCTGTGCAAGGTTCTGTGCCTGGCGCTAAAGGCGATACGGTAATCATTCGGGTAGCAGCCAAGCAATAGCGCGTGTGGAATGGAGAAAGAAAACATGAAACTTGATGTCTATAACTTAAAAGCAGAAAAAGTCAGCGATGTTGAATTACCCGAAGAAATCTTCGCCGCTAAAGTCAACGTTGACCTTATGCATCAGGCTTATCAACGCCAAATGGCTAACGCTCGCCTTGGTACACACAACACCAAGCGACGTGGCGAAGTGCGTGGTGGAGGCGCCAAACCTTATAAGCAAAAAGGTACCGGTCGCGCTCGCCGTGGCAGTTTGAAATCTGCTCAATCAGTGGGTGGTGGCCGTATCTTTACGCCAAAACCGCGTGATTACAGTCAAAATATGCCCCGTAAGATGCGCCGCGCGGCGTTACGCTCAGCACTCACCGTAGTGGCCAATGGCGAAAAAATCATCATGATCGATAGCCTGAACATGTCCGAAGTAAAAACAGCTGAACTGGCAAAAGCTTTCAAAGCTCTCGCCGGCGACAAACGCCTTCTGGTTCTCATTCCTGAGACCAGCGCCGAGACTGAAAACTTTATCAAATCCGGTCGCAATCTGGCTGATGCCAAATTACTTCAGGCTCGATACCTGAATATCCGCGATTTACTCAGTTCAGAAAAAGTGATTATCCCACTCGCCTCTCTTGATGTGATTAAGAGCTATTTGGGATAGGAAGGTGAAGCAGAATGAGTATTTCAGCATTTGATATCATCCGCAAGCCCATCGTCACCGAAAAGACCAACTACATGGCAAGCAAACTTCAGCAGTACGTGTTTGAAGTTGCTTCATTTGCCACCCGCGAACAGATCAAAACAGCGGTAGAGACGGCTTTCGATGTCGAAGTTGTGCGTGTCAACATTATCAACGCTCCGGCAAAATCGACCAAAAACTCACGAAACCGTCGATTGAGCATTCGCAGACGTGGCTTCAAAAAGGCCATCATCACACTCAAACCCGGAGATCGAATTCCAGTATTTGAAGGGGTAGACTAATGGCAGTAAAAGTATTTAAACCAACAAGTCCTGGTCAGAGACATAAGACCAGCTATACCTTTGAAGAAATCACCAAAACCACACCTGAACGCAGTTTGACCTACTCCAGGAAAAACCGTGCTGGCAGAAATGCTCAAGGACGCGTTACTGTGCGCCATCGTGGTGGTGGCGCAAAGCGCCAAATCCGCATTGTGGATTTTAAGCGCGACAAACAAAACATTCCAGCCAAAGTGGCCGCGATTGAATACGATCCAAATCGCACCGCTCGCCTTGCCTTGCTGCACTATGTTGATGGCGAAAAGCGCTATATCCTTGCACCAATCGGTGTTAAGGTCGGCGACACCTTGCTTTCAGGTACCCAGGTTGAAATCAAACCCGGTAACAATTTGCCTTTGGCAAACATTCCGGTGGGTACAACCATTCATGCAGTTGAAATGCAACCCGGCAAGGGCGCTCAGATTGGACGTTCAGCTGGTACTTCCGCGCAACTTTTAGCCAAAGAAGGTCGTTACGCGCATGTGCGTATGCCTTCTGGTGAAGTCCGCTTGGTTTTACAGGACTGCAGCGCCACAATTGGCCAGGTTGGTAATGTGGAACACAGTAACATCAAGTTGGGTAAAGCCGGACGCTCCCGCCATTTGGGACGCCGCCCATCCGTTCGCGGTTCGGCAATGTCACCGCGCGACCATCCTCATGGTGGTGGTGAAGGTAAGACCGGTATCGGTATGGCTGGACCTAAAACCCCATGGGGTAAACCCACACTTGGTTATAAAACCCGTCGCAATAAACGCACGGAAGACATGATTATTCGCCACCGCTCCAAGGCCAAACGCCGATAGTGGTTGAGAGACAGAAAAGGAAATAAACTATGTCGCGATCATTGAAAAAAG
>CAZTEP010000258.1:0-2508 GCA_964612325.1 uncultured Anaerolineaceae bacterium | reverse complement strand
AAATATCACCCAATGTGGTCAAGCCCGAAATAAAGGCACCACTCAAGACCCCCGTACCCATGACAACCAATGCCACACCCAGGCTCGCGCCCGAGTTGATGCCTAAAATAAAGGGGTCAGCCAGTGGGTTGCGAAACAGCGTTTGCATCTGCAAACCTGCCACACCCAACGCCATACCCGAAAGCACCGCGGCGATGGCTTTCACCAAGCGGTAATTTCTGAAAATATAAACCCAACTAGGTTTTACCGTGTCGGGCTTGAAAATGATATCTGCTATACTGCTAAGTGGAATATTGACTGAGCCAATTAACAGGCTCAGAAGAAAAACAAACGGCAGGGCAATCAGTAAAATTGTCAGCCAGGTTTTGGCTGATAAACGCCTTTTGAAAACGGGTTTCGTGTGTACCGATTTTTGCATACCAATCGCCCTGCCGGTCCTATAGGCTTAGTCTAATTGCTTGTAATAATAAAGCTCATAACCTTCCAGCAAACCCGGATGGAAGATTTCAATCAAATCCATCAAGACCTTATCAGGATTGGCAACGCCACTTTCGTAGTAATCAGAACCACCAAATTCGTTTACACGAGCGGTAGTATTGTAGACATTACCCGAAGCAAAAGCTGCAAAATCCGCATACCGCGCGTCCATAGCAGCTAAACCGGCTAAATCAGTCGCCATACCAGGATTTAGCCAAAAATCAGCGTCTTTAGCAACATCCATAATCGCTTCAAAACCAAGGTACGAAGACCCGGTGCCTTCTTCGTGTGCAAACAAATAATTCGCGCCAGCATCGCGCAACAAAACGCCCACGTAGCTGTCTTTTTGTGGCACACTCCAGCTGTCATCCCAGGCGGTGTTCAAAAACACTGAAGGCTGGTAGGAAATGGCAAGTACCTTTTGCTTGGCTTCTTCATAGCGCGCGACCATTTCATCGAAGAGCTTGCCGGCTTCAACTTCTTTGTCATAAAAAGCGGCAATGAACTTGCCCCATTCCGCGCGGCCAAGAGGATTGGGCTCAAGGTAGTCGGAATTCAATACAACGGGTTCACCAGCTTCAAGCAATTGCGGGTGCACATCGTACTCAGCATAGCCACTGGCGGATGCCATAATCACATCAGCGTTCAGCTCAACAACTGCTTCGACATCCAACGGCGCCATACTTCCACCGCCACCAACTTCCTTCACTATGCCAAGTTCAACCCACATACGAACGTCCTCGTTGTAACTGTACATGGCGGTATCAACTCCCACGATACTATTGAGCACACCAATTTGCTCAAGGAAAGGATAGTATGTTGTTGAAAAGGTAATAATGCTTTCAATGGGGGTGGGGATTACCATCGCGTTGCCCACATCAACCATATCCACATATTCGCGTGGCACCAAGGCATAGCTAAAGCTCTGTTCCGCGCCAATCCAGGGTGTAGTCACAGTCAGCAACTTATAACCTTCGAAATACTCAATGGTGAAATTCTGAGCGTAATCAACGCTAACTTGTTCAACAGCTTCGGTCAAAACCGGTTCAGTAGGTTCTACTGGCTCCGGAACCTTTTCTTCTGGCACAGGTTCTGTTGCAACTACTTCAGGTTCAGAGGTCAAGACCACTTCAGGTGGGTCAACAACGACAGGGTCCTTAACGGCAGTGCAAGCCGCGCCGAAAAGAAAAACAAACAGGGTCAATACATTTAAAACTTTCTTCACTCAAATCTCCTTAAGAAAAAGATAAACCCCTTCACGGTGGAAAGGGGTTTGAGAAAATCACGCTCATCACCCACCTCCTTAATCCGAGAAGGTTGAATTGGGTCTTAGATCAAAGCAGGTCATCTGGCTCGCCGATAAGGCTTACAGTTGCGGTACAGCGCTGGACTCTCACCAGCTTCCACCTTTACGCCCACGCATCCGGGCATTCGGGCTTCTTTGATCATTTTTCGTTGGCTTAAATCTACCACCTGCCCTTCAGAATGTCAATCAGCATTCCTTAATTTTAGCTTGGATGTAAAATAGGATTATGAAATCTGTTAGCCTCAAATCCATGCCTGAAGTGCAATTGGCCAGCTTTCAAAGCCTTCAAAAAGGCAATGATTGCACCTTACATGCGATCTCTGCGGCATTGCAACTGCTTTCAAACATCTACTTAAACCCTCAAGCCCTTATCGAGGAAACCAATAAACTTTGGTGGCGTGGGAGATTTTTTAGAGTCTTCCCAAACTGGGCAGTCACCCCGAGAATGCAAGCGCGCTATATCAATTATCTATCAAAAAAACATCATCTTAACATCAGAGCCAGTTTTGAGCATTTGAGTCCGGAAGAACTTCAGGAATTGATTAACAACCATAACGTTATCGCCTTAGTCACAGTGTATTGGCTAAACAATAACGCACCTGCTATTTACTACGCTAAAAATCCAAAGAACTACAACGAATCAACTCGCGCGGGTGGTCACACCATGCTTTTTGCGGCCTATGACACCCTCCATCAAAACGGTCCCGGACGCCACACCCCCTGGG
>CAZTEP010000257.1:0-2509 GCA_964612325.1 uncultured Anaerolineaceae bacterium | reverse complement strand
AAGCCGGGTGAGTCAACAAAGGTGATGATGGGCAAATTGAAGGAATCAGCCAGGTTGACCATACGCGCGATTTTGTCTGAAGCGTCCACGTCCATCAAACCGGCGCGGTCGGCGGGTTCTTGTGAGACGATGGCAACAGGCTGGCCACCCAAGCGGGCGAAGCCAACAATAGCGTTGCCCGCGAAGCCTTTTTGGATTTCAAGGAATGAGCCGGCATCAACAATCTGTTCAATGGCATCGTGCATGCTGTAAGGAATACTGGGATCCATCGGAACAAGCTCGTTGAGCGCTTCAGCGCGGCGATAGATGTCATCACTCTGATCGCCGATGGGGGCCATATCAACGTTATTGGATGGCAGATATGAGAGTGCCTGGCGCGCGATGGCGATGGCTTCTTCGTCATTATCACCAACCAGGTGGGCATTACCGCTTTTGCTCAGGTGAACATCGGCACCACCCAATGACTCAGCGTCAACTTCTTCACCGGTGACAGTTTTTATAACCGCAGGGCCGGTTAGGAACATATTGGACTTGCCTCGCACCATAACAATGAGGTCGGTGACTGCAGGTGAGTAGCTCGCGCCACCAGCGCAGGGTCCCATAATCAGGCTGATTTGAGGGATAACGCCGGAATAAATGGCATTGCGTCTAAAGACTTTGGCGTAGCCACCCAGGGAATAAACGCCTTCCTGAATACGCGCGCCTCCTGAATCAATCATACCGATGATTGGAGAGCCGGTTTTTGCGGCAAGGTCCATTACACGACAGATTTTTTCAGCGTGCATTTCTCCCAGGGAGCCACCTTGAATGGTGAAATCCTGGGCATAGACATAAACCGTGCGACCGTCAACCGTGCCATAACCACACACAACGCCGTCGCCATAAGGCTCGTTGTCGGCATGATCACGATGGCTGATGAGCGCGCCAAGCTCTCTAAAAGTACCTTCATCAAGCAAAAGGTTGATGCGCTCACGCGCGGTAAGGCTGCCTTTTTGATGTTGTCGATCAATGCGCGATTGACCGCCACCAAGTTGAGCCGCTTCGCGCAAGCTTTGCAGTTTTTCTAAACGGGGATCTTTTTGAGTCATGCAATCTCCTTGCGATTAAAATATTTTATTATTCACTTGCCATTAAGACGGATAATGGACCGTAGCTATTGTAACACTGTTTAAGGGGTTTTTGGCGATTCCTTCCTCAGTTCATAGCTTGCGTTAAACCTGTTTATTTTAATATTGAGAAATTTCGCTTAATAAACGGAATTATTGACCTGGATAAAGAGTATAATTGTTTCATAAGTAAATGCTTTGAATGAAAGGTCAACATCAAAATGATCCCTGTAAAGAAAGCGCCTTTTTCCCCTTCTATGAATATTTTTCGCAAAAGTTTTTGTGGATTCCTCGCCTTTTTGCTTCTTGGTCTTGCATTAAGTGCCTGTGGAGCGAATATCGCGCGACCAGATTCAAGCCTTGTTGATAACAGCCCCAACGCTGAACAAAATGTAAAGCCCACGGAAACCCAGCTTCCCACTCTAACCCCAACACCCACCGAAACCCTAACGCCAACCGCGACCGAAACCCCGTCTCCCACGCCTACCCCAACCGCAACGCCTGAACCCTATCCGATTGATATGGAAAAACTGAGCAATCCCCCTCAAAGTTACGAGGACTTTGTCAACAATTTGGATAAATTCGTCCAAGCCCCCAGTCCCGACGGCAGTGATGAAAAATTTGCCGAGTTTGTCACCTGGTACAACGAAAAACTCTTTATAGAAACTCTGGGCGGTGATTTGGAGAAAATTCCGGTAAACTATGATGTTCGTATGATTTCTATCGGTGCTGATATGCTGATAGTCGACAGTTACGGGACCAAACAAGAACGCCGTTCTCTACCTTATTTTTTCTACTTCAAAGACAGAAATGGTGTAGCTTACCCTTGTTATGTGGTTACTGTTGCCACCCCTGATTATCAACAAACACTTACTGTGGTTGGAAAAGAAACAACCCGACAAGCAAGATTAAAGTATGGTTACCCTGATATGATCGCTGAAATTTATCAAAGTACAAATAGTGTATATTATTTACCCTTCTTTTTTGACAAGTCTGAATATTATTCAGATATCGAGAATGATTTAATCGATAAAGGTTTTGGCAGTTGTTGGCCAAGTACTGTCGGTGAAATTCCTATCGGCTTTGGTGGCTTAAGCTTTGATAACAAATAATGAGTGACCAATGAGTTTAATAAATGCCTGTTGTTTCCATAAGGGTTGCTGATAGCCTTATATTCTTTTACCATTTGGTGAAGAATATCTGTTACAATTACGCGGCCTGGAAAATAAAAGTTCTTGCCAGGCGAATGGAGATAAATGGAAACTGATAATAATCTTGTTGTTGCAAAAAATGTTGTGGTTGAGATGACTTATGTCTTAACCGTTAAAGGTGAGGAAGTTGATGCGGGCACGCTTGACTATTTGCAGGGCCATGGCAATATTATTGCCGGTCTTGAAGCTGGC
>CAZTEP010000256.1:0-2510 GCA_964612325.1 uncultured Anaerolineaceae bacterium | reverse complement strand
GTTTAGGATTCAGGCTGTATTGTGTCGCATAATATCTAATCACCTCAGCTGCGTTCATTGATTTGTAATTGACTATGCCGTGATAATTCTTGAACCATCCCGGTGTGGAGTCCAAAAAAGCCTGAATGTCAAAACCAATCGATTCAGGCCCGTTCACAAACATAGCATCTGGAATAATTTGAAAACGGCTTCCCCAAAAGGGTATGTAATAGATTGGCATTTTCATTGGAAAATTCGCCGGCAACGTGCTAACATCCTGGGGAATTTCAGGGTTATGAAAAAGGATTTCGCGTTCAGTGCAACCAAAACGCCAGGCTAAATAAGGCAAGGTATCGCCACTTTGCGCGTGATAGTCAACTAAAGTCCCCGGCGCATAAACCGGTCTTTCATCAAGAAATGTTGTCGTAGGCAGCATTTCTGTTTCATCAGGAGGAATTGATGTGACAATGTATCGCGGCCGTTCTGGCGCGCAAGTCACAAAAGCGGTCAGCAACAGCATAAAAAGGCTTAGCATGATGAAAAAGTTTCTAACACCATTCATAATTGAAGCACTCAGTTGAAATAAAGAACCGCTTTAGCGGTTTTAGAATTAATGACGAATATCTAAAAGCTCATCTTTTAACATTTGAATGCGATTATCAACTGTATGGCCCACTTCAGATTCTGGTCTCGCACACCATTCGTCCAAAACAAAGGGTACCGGCCCATCAGCCGCAATCCACTCACCATTATATTTGCGCGCGATACGAAAATGACTCATACTGGCTGGCCCACCTTCACAACTTGGATGACCGATACGGCTGCCAATTTGCACATAATGACCAACCGGAATGCGATCGAGCTCACTAACATGGAAATACACGATACTCCACCCAGTTTCTTCATGCCCATCGCGATCGACATCAATTACCACAATGCCATCTTCAGAGCGCACCACCAGGCCTCGGGATGCTGAAAGAATCCAACTGAAATTTTGTCCACAGCCAAGCGCTACTTTTGGTGGCGTGAATTCTAAACCCGCGTTAACGCTCTCAGCACCGGGCACAGGATGAGGCCCTGATTTCATATTCCAGTTGCTCTTTCTGTCAAAGGGAAAAGAAAACTCCGCTTGGTTAAGCTCGGCAGGAAGAAACACCTCAAATTCCGCTGCGATGCTCCACGGATCACCAAACAAATTTTGATAAGTCTTGAAAAAACTGTTCTCACCATATATTCGTTCAGACCAGCTGGTCATGCTATGATTTCGCGCATAGAAATTCATGATTGCCACACTGCCGGCATTAAGCTCTGGCGAAAGCTGCAAACTTTGACCATCCGCAAAATACAGGGTCTGAAAAACACCTTTTCGCCATCCATAATAAGCTTCACTCATCTGCCTGGCTGCGCGTTTCAATTGCTGATAAAGTCCGGGATGTTCAAAATCTATCATTCCCAATGGAAAAGCACGTTCATTGGGTGACTCTGGCCATTCGCTTAGCCACTGACTTTCATGCTCGAGCAAAGCGATCAACAAGCGTGGATGGATAGAATAATCATTGGCGATTTTTTGAATTATTTCCGCGCCACTCAAGGTGCCAACACCCTCTAAAAGTTCTGAAAAATCTGAAAGATAACCAGCTTTAGCTTGAATAAAGGCCCGCGCATCAAAAGCAACTGCTGATGGTGAATTGAGCACTTCGCTATCAGGAAAAAGCAGAGTATTCCCGCTCGTCACAGTCAGTCGGCTGGGAATATAAAGCAAATGTCCTGTTGGTAGTAATTTTTCAGTACTTAAACCCTCTGCCCCTCGAATGAGATTAGTTGCGACATCAAATCGCTCTGAAATATTTTTTAACGTATCACCACTTTGGGTGTGGTACGGAATCAGGTTCAATTTCGAATAATCCTTGAAAGGTAAGTTTTCAGGCAAGGCCATTTGACTTTTATTTTCAATCACATCAAGAGTATCTTCAGAAGGCAACAAAGCCAATGGCTGGCTAAGATCAGGGTCATCATATCGCGTTTCATCGTTTTCTGTTAAGTTTCTTTCAGCACTTTCTTCACTTTCAATTTCGCTAACGCTGATTACAGAATCGGAATTGTTTCGATTCAAAAGGGTCGCTTGAGGCAACTCTCTTATATAACCCGGTTGAGGAGCGCGGTTACGACCAACCCGAAAAACAAAGACACCCGCCATCACAAACATAACTGCCAGAAGGCAGAGAATGAGTTGTCGTTTTAATCTTAGTTGTTTGGCTCGTCTTTCTAACGCGATCTTATCGGAAGATCTCGTTAACATGGGAACGGCCATTGAAAGCTTCAATTCTCTTTCCATTTTTCATCAAATATCCGTTATAAGCAGTGCCAGTGCTATAAGCCACCCATCCACCTAAATTAAAGGGCGTATCGCCGTAGGCATCGACCCAGATGCCGTTATATCGCCTGGCAATGTGAAAGTGCGTGCCGGTGGTATAACCACCCTCACAGGATGCATATCCTATTGCATCAGATCGGAAGAGCACACGTCTGAA
>CAZTEP010000255.1:0-2513 GCA_964612325.1 uncultured Anaerolineaceae bacterium | reverse complement strand
ATTTCGCGGAGTGACTGGAGTTCAGACGTGTGCTCTTCCGATCTATTATGAAAATCAATAGTGATGGCACTCAGAATATTGCCTTTGGTAACGGTGGCATAGTTGATTTCCAGTATGGCACAAGTACTTATGCTTATAAAATGGAAGTGCTTCCTGATGGTAAAATACTTGTGTGTGGACAAACCTATATAACCACTAGCGATTCGGAATTCTATGTGGCACGCTTTCTGTCAGATGGTATGCCTGATACGAGCTTCGGCGTAAACGGTTATAACATTACATCCTACAGCATAGAAGAGGAGTATTGTTACGATATGGTTAGACAGGAGGATGGAAAAATTATCCTGGTCGGCAGAACTTTTCAAGGTTCTTTCAGTTCTATGCTGTTTACCAGATTCACAGCTGACGGTGCGCTGGATACCACATTTGGAACAGATGGGTATACAATGATCAATGAGTCTATCCAGGACGAAGCTATTCTAAACGTGGGTTTGCTAAATGACGGAACCATCATTGGCTGTGGCCATGGTTATGTAAGCACTCCCCTGTTTGCTGATTGTGTCCGTATGGTGAAATTAGATACTAATGGAATGCCGATTACAACTTTTGGAAACAATGGAGTATTAATCCCACCAGTTTTCACGGATGTTAGTATACCATTTGGCATGAAGATTGTAAATGATGAAATCTACTTAACAGGATATATGTTTAATGCGGTAAATGACAGAGTTATTTTTTTAACCAAACTTGATGCCAATGGAATTGCTGATCCTGATTTTGGCACAAATGGGATTACTTTATTCCAGCCTTCTGTAAATGATCATATGAATTGCGGTTATGATTTGATGTTTTCTCCAGATGGTTTCATTTACGTTTGCGGTGTTTCCGGTTTCGGAGGTTTTGGTAATCCTCGCCATAGTATTTTGCTTCGCTATTTAATGAATGGTCAACTTGATCTAAGTTTCAATTCTACAGGTTATGTGATTACCTCGATTGGACCGGATTTTGATGAATGCAATGCCCTTGACATGCAGCCGGACGGGAAAATAGTTACTACTGGTTTTGAAGCAGACATGAGTGTTGATAATGATGTCTATGTAGCCCGTTATTATGCATCTACCCTGGCATCAAACATCAGTGTTGATCTAAGTGAGATCCATTTTGGAGAGGTTGCCGTAGGAGATACTGCTACCGAAGTATTCGAAATTTCCAACCTGGGAACTGCATCTTTAACCTATGAGGTTACCTTTCCGGATTGGATTTCATCTAATGTCTTAAGCGGAACAATTGCTGTAGGAAGAACGGTAGTTATACCCGTTCAGTTCACTCCCTCAGCCGCCATATATTATTCAGGAAATATCGAAATCTCCAATAACAGCGTCAATCAGCAGTTAGTAGAAATTGCTGTGGATGGTACAGGATTAGAATCCACCTGGGATCCCCCCACAAACTTAGCTGTAGATGTCCACTCCGGGCTTTTTACCTGGGATGCTCCCTCCAGTGGTGAGCCTACAGGTTACGACATTTACCTGGATGGAATTTTGCAGGGAAGTGCTTCCGGTCTGGAATGGCAATTTACAGGTTTGGTTAATGGAACCACATATCAAGCTGGAATAAGAGCTGTTTATAATAATGGCTTTTCTGCCCTGGCCACTATCGGTTTTGTTTATGAAGGTCCATCGGCTGCGGATGATCAACTTGCGGTGATCGGTTTACAGGGCAATTATCCCAATCCTTTCAAAACCCAAACCACTATCAGCTTTAAGCTCAGGAGTCCTGCCGAAACGGAACTTGCCATCTATAATCTGAAAGGGCAACAGGTAAAAACCCTGCATCGGGGATTTCTGAGCAAAGGTGATTACAACCTTGCTTGGAACGGTGAGGATGATCACGGCAAGCCTCTTTCCTCAGGCATCTATTTTTACAAGATAAGATGTAAAACCTTCTTGGAAACGGGAAAGATGATCATAATGAAATAGTATTCCCAAGATCAAACCTTGCGTGTGTGATCATGGGGTTATCGAAGAGATAAGTTCTTTCAAAACAGAAAGGCTGCCTATTCTTGGGTAGCCTTTCTGTTTGTTATTATTTAACCTAAAAATCAGATGCTTTTCTTTATCAAAGGTTCGCTAATAAGCAGGATTGTTTTAACTGTTTGACCGTTGGAGATAATGAAGATGCACAATTCCATAGTTAGGTGACCTCACACTATTTTGTTGTGCAGTTTGAAGGTATTTTCTTGTCTTAAATAAATTCCTAGTTTGAGATGTTTCATTCGTCTAGATTTGTAAATCGTAGATCACTTGTTGCAGACTAGGTGTTACAAGCAAATATCGACAGTGGTTTTCTGTTGCACAAGGATGCTAAACGCTACAACAATTTGCAAGCTAGGTATCTTTTTTGCCTTTTTATTTAGCCTAAGTTGCGCACAAAAACTTGAGCTAAAATCCTTAAATCCTCGTTTCAAAAATCTATTCTGCGTAAACTATTTTCGATAACTTCAATAACTAAAT
>CAZTEP010000254.1:0-2515 GCA_964612325.1 uncultured Anaerolineaceae bacterium | reverse complement strand
AAAAATGTTCCACAGACCAGTCCCAATGTGGCTCTTTAAAGCCGGCTGCCAAGCCACCTGCCTGATGACTGAACTCAAAAACAGTCACATCATGCCCGGCCTGAGCTAAATCCCATGCCGCGCTAAGCCCGGCAAAGCCAGCACCGATGATAGCAATTTTCTTTTTATTTTCCATCATGTTCATTGTGTTCCTCAATTTCTTCCGTCATCTGAGAATTATCATCCTCTGGATCCATCTGTGTTTCTTCCTGATACTCTTTTTTAAGCTGTCCGATATCCGTACTCAGACTAAAGCCTTCTTTCACAAAATAATAGGCTCCCAGAGCAGTGATTGGCAACCACAACGCCACGCGCAAAATGAGCGCGAAACCCAAGGCCTGCTCCGCGCCCTGCTTGAAAAGTTCAAGCATAAATTTGGTCGCCGCATCGAAAGTACCCAGTCCGCCAGGCATAGCCGGCACGAGCAAAACCAAATTCACCACACCTTCAACCAAGAGCAAATCAATAAAAGTTAGGTTCAGGCCCAGAGCTTTCATCACACCAAAGTACAGGCCAGCCTCAAGCACCCAAACTAAAAACGAAAGTGCCAGCACCAACAAAATCTGATGCCACGAACGCAACACGCCAACACCCTCGATAAATTTATCAATCATGCCATCCGCTTTGGCACGCCATTTTTTGGGTAGCAGATGTCGCGTTAGCCAGCTTGAAACAATGCGCGTTTTTTTGGGGAAGATTGCCATCAGCAGAAACACAATTAAAAGAACCCCAAATCCACCCCCAACTATCCAGGTCGCGATTCGAATATTATTAGCCATGACCGGATTGGTGACCAGGCGTACCAAACGGCCCAAATTGAACAATACCAGAGCCAAAATGGTTATCCCATCAAAAAGTCTTTCAACCACAATGGTTGCCAATGAGCCTGAAAAACTGACATCATCTTTTTGTTTCAAGATGAAAGCGCGCAAAAATTCACCTGCACGCGCGGGATAAATATTGTTACCCATATACCCCACGCAGACCACAGGAAAAAGTTTTTTCACAGACATTGGTTTGAGGGGATTGAGTAAGACTTTCCAACGCCAGGCGCGCACAACCACACCTGCAAAATAAAAAACCAAGCCCAACAAAACCCAGGCCCACTTCGCGCTTTTAAGGTGGAACCAAACCAAACCAAAATCCACTTTTCTGAACGCTAAATAAAGAAAAAGAGCGCTAATCAGCACCCCCAACCAAATATGCCAACGTTTAATTTTCATACCCCGATTGTACCATTACAAGGCATTTCATTGAAATTTGAACATTTTCTATTCTTTGTTCAAACACTTTGAAAAATCAGATAAATGATGTAAAATAGTTGACACATCAACTTTATGGTTTTTGCCAAAGGAATACTGCATGAGTCCAAAACACCCCTATCCCGATAACATCTACGGTGGTATCAACCACCCTACAAAAGGCGCGTGGTATCATCGCGAGCATGCCTTGGGTATCCATCATTTTTCTTTTCATCAACCCAACCCCGCTGTTACAGGCGAGCCTATCCTTAGCTGGGTTTACACCAGCGCGGATCATGCCTTCGAAAAAGTCACTGCCAGCTATACCCTGGACGATTGGGAAAGCACCTATTATCTTGAGTACCAAAAGGCAAATCTTCAGTGGGATACCGTCGCCTGGACCTGGCAAAGACATTGGCAAGCCACCTTTCCCGCCCTGCAAGACGGACAAGTTTTGCGCTATCGCGTTTATGGCACCTTACCAAACGGTAAAAAAATCTACGCGGACAACCAAGCCTCCAGCGTCAAAAAAGCCACGCAATATGCTATTTGGGCGGACCCCAACCCCGCTCCGCCGGAATGGTCTAAAACTGCGCGTGTTTATCAAATCTTTATGGACCGTTTCAACCGTGGCGATAATAAGCCCTGGCTGCGAACCGAAAACATTCATGGCATATTCGGTGGCGACCTGCGCGGTATCATCGAGAAATTAGATCACATCCATGGGCTTGGCTTTAACACGCTGTGGCTCACGCCTATCTTTAAAACCCCCAGTTCGCATGGTTATGACACCACCGATTACGAAACCATCGACCCCCGCTTTGGCACAAAAGATGACCTAAAGGAACTTATCGACACTGCCCACGCCAAAGGCATGCGCGTCCTGCTTGACTTTGTCGCTAACCACGCGTCCAACCGTCATCCCATTTTCCAGCGTGCTTTGGCAGATTCTCAAGCCCCTGAACGCGACTGGTTCCGCTGGAAACGCTGGCCAGCCTACCACACCTTCGCCAAGGTCAAAGCAATGCCCAAACTCAATCTCGATTTTGGCAGTCCCGCCCACGCGCATCTTTTGAAAGTTGCTCAGGAATGGCTCAAATTCGGCGTGGATGGCTATCGGCTTGACCACGCCAACGGCCCCGACCGTGCCTTTTGGGTCGATTTTCGACGCGCGTGCCGTGAAGTCAAGCCTGATGCCTGGCTTTTGGCGGAAGTGGTCATGCCACCGGATGCCC
>CAZTEP010000253.1:0-2541 GCA_964612325.1 uncultured Anaerolineaceae bacterium | reverse complement strand
GATCGCGTCTAAAATGAGGTTGATTATGAATCGGGTTGAGATCCAAAAGTATAAGGTCTGCCCTTTTGCCGACTTCCAAACTCCCGGTAATATCTCCAATATGCAACGCTTCTGCACCAATACGTGTTCCCATCGCTAATACTGTTTTAGCTGGCAGAACGGTTGGATCACCAGCAACAGGCTTGGCAATCAAACTTGCAAGACGCAATTCTTCAAACATGTCCAGATCATTGTTAGAAGCGGTTCCATCAGTACCGACACCAACTTTTACGCCCATTTCTAACAATTTAGCTACAGGAGCAAAGCCAGAAGCTAACTTAAGGTTAGAACTTGGGTTATGCGCGATACCAGTGCCAGCATGTTGCAAGGATCGAATTTCACCATCATCAATATGCACACAATGTGCGGCAATTAATTTGGTTTCAAGCATATTTAACTTTTTTATATAGGGAACAACTGGCAATCCAGTTTCTTTTCGAAGCGTTTCAACTTCATCAATTGTTTCTGAAACATGAAAATGAACCCTTGCATCATGTTTAAGAGCAATGTCAATTACAGCTTCTAAAACTTCCTGGGGACAGGTATAAACAGCATGAGGCGCGATAGCAGGAATGATAAGCGGGTGATCTTTCCATTTTTCGATAAGTTCAACAGACAATTTAAGGCCATCTTCATATGATGCGGCATCGGCAGTAGGGAATTTCAAAACAGTTTGGCCAACGACAGCGCGCAAACCAATTTCAGCTGTGGCTTTTGCAACTTCGTCTTCAAAATAATACATATCGTTAAAAGTTGTAACACCTGAGCGAATGAGTTCTGCACAACCTAATTGAGTGCCTAAGCGTACAAATTCCGGCGAAAGGAATTCTCTTTCAACTGGCATCATATAACCCATTAACCAAACATCCAAACGTAAATCATTAGCCAAACCACGTAACAATGTCATCGGAATGTGCGTGTGGGTATTTACCAATCCAGGCATAAGAACTTTGCCATCACAATCAATAACTTCTTCAGATTGCCATTGTTCCAGGATGTCTTTTTCATAATCAACAGCAACAATCTTTCCTTCTTGTATAGCGACCGCTCCATCAATATATTGTTGGAAAAAGTCATCCATTGTCAGTATTAAAGCGTTCTTTAGTATTAATGTGCATTGTTTCATTGTGCTATTACTCCCAGTGTATCGCTATATCATCAAAGGCCAATTATTTGCCGTCTTACTGTATCCAGGGTTGCATTAAACGCCCATCGCAAACCATCTCCAATCGGGCCAGCATACGAGCGTTCATCTTCCCAGATTTCACCTTTTGTTAATAATGCCTGATATAGATTCTGCGTACCATTCTCAGTGGTCAATCGAACCCCTAAAACGATATCAGCATCTTTAATGCTCTCGAATTCTTTCATCAACGTTTTTAACACATCATGTGAAATGTTGGCATCCAGATACTCACCATAAAACAGGTCATCCTGAACATGCTGTTTTATTTTTGTACTGATTTCACCTTTTGTGCCACTCTCTATAATAGCAAGGCGCAGCTTATGGTCTTTTAAAAGTTTCGCGATGGACATCTCCAGATTGGTTTCATTCTCTCCGTAAATATACTTGCCTAACCGACGATGAATTTCCTCAATAACAGGTTTCATCATAGCTTCAGCTTCAGCCACAGAAGAGGCTTTTGCTGTTACCCGAACATCTGTCTGGCCAGGAAAAGCTAATAAGCCTACAGTCGGGTTACTGTAAGTTTCCATCTCACCGATAATTTCATCAATCGCGGATTCACCTTTAGAAATTGTATGAATTACCCATGATTTGATAATTTGCTCATGGAGATCGTAACGTTCTTTAAGATAATCAATCACAAAAGTCTCCATGAGATATTCCATCTCACGAGGAACACCTGGTAAAGCGAGAATGGTTTTAATACCCAATTCCACATAAAAGGCTGGTGCAGTACCAACAGGATTGCTAATGGCCACACCATTAGCCGGTAAATAAGCCTGTCGTTTGTTATTTTCTGTTGGGACGCGTTTAAAGCGTTCGTAACGGGCAAGAATTTCTTGCCAAAGGCTTTCATGATAGACCAACGGCACATTGAACACATCTGCCACAGCCTGCCGGGTAGGGTCATCAACGGTTGGCCCAAGACCGCCAGTTGTAATGACCACATCAGAACGCATTAATGCTGCCTGCAAAGTGTGAGTAATGCGCTGTGGATTGTCACCAATTGTTGTAAGTCGGTAAATATCAACACCAATATCACGTAAGGATCGCGCGATGTATTTTGAGTTTGTATCCTGAATGTCACCTAAAAGAAGTTCTGTACCGATTGTTACTATTTCTGCTACTGTCATATTGTCTCCTCATGATTCTGATAATTTTATCCTACTTCATGCTCTTTTCAAAATTTTAGTATTTGCTTGATATACTTATTGCATGGCAAAAACATTCAGACAAAAGATCGGTCAATGGGGAGAAGATTTAAGATCGGAAGAGCACACGTCTGAACTCCAGTCACTCAGCGAAATCTCGTATGC
>CAZTEP010000252.1:0-2574 GCA_964612325.1 uncultured Anaerolineaceae bacterium | reverse complement strand
GATTAATACAAGATGGAATTCACATTCCGAAAGGAACAAAAATCGCTGATATCGACCCACGAAATGAAATTGAACGCTGTTTTAAAATTTCAGATAAGGCTATAATAATCGGGCTTTCGACGCTAAAAGCATTGGAAGCTATTTATTGGAATGACATGGAGTAAATATGAAATTAAATGAAGCTTTGCGCATAGGTGATAAATCGGTTGTTGCATTTGTTGGTGCTGGTGGTAAAACTACCGCAATGTTTAATCTGGCGAGGGAGTTCAATTTCTCATCAATTTTGACGACAACGACAAAATTGGGTTTTGAACAAGCTAAGTTAGCAGACAAACACATTAACCTCAAAGGACGTATCCCAGAGCCCTCGGATATTGGTGATGAAAAAGTAAGCCTTGTTACTGATGGATTAATTGCTAATGGGACACGTTGGCAAGGTCTTGATGATATGCAAATCACGCGTTTGCGCAATCTCAGTGCTGTTTACAGCCGAGCATTATTGATAGAGGCTGATGGCGCAAAAACATTACCGCTTAAAGCACCTGGTGAAGATGAACCGATTATTCCATATTTTGTTGATCAGGTTATTGTCATTGCTGGCTTAGGTGCGGTTGGTAATATATTGGATGAAGGAAATGTTTTTAGACCTGCTCTTTATTCTGAATTAAGTGGTCATGAACAAAATAAACCCGTTTCACTGGAAAGTATCGCGCGGATGTTGGTTAACCCAATGGGTGGTTTAAAAGGTATTCCAGAAAATGCCAAAAGAACCGTTATTTTAAATCATGCTGATTTGGTAAAACTGAACGACAATGAATTAGCCATGTTTCGTAATCATCTTATTCGACATTACCATGAAGCTTATATCGGGTCTTTACATGAGGGATGGCTGTTAGGTTTATATTGATGTTTTTCTTATTCACTGTTTTTACCTAAAACTTTGACTTAGACTAAGACTATGATAAACTCTAATCAACAAAAACGACGCCTAAAAGGCGTCATTTTTATGAAGGAAATATGAGAACAATCGTTTGGAATGAAAAACAAAAGTCGGTTGATATTATCGACCAAAATAGTTTGCCGGTCGAATTCCGTACCATTTCCCTTTTTAGTTATCCAGATGTGATTCGGGCAATCAAACATATGACTGTTAGAGGCGCGCCAGCGATTGGTGTAACAGGTGTTTATGGCATGGCATTGGCCGCATTGGATTCAAAAGAAACAGATTTGCTTGCATTAAAAGTCCAACTGAAGCAAGTGTCATTAGAGATCGGTAATGCCCGACCTACTGCTGTGAACCTTTGGAATATGCTGAATCATTCCCTGGCTGTGATTGATGAATTTGATGGAGAGGTTGAAGAACTCAAAATTAAACTGTTGACCCTGGCACATAAATTGGCTGATGAAGATGTTGAAACCAATATGCGATTATCAAGATTTGGTGCTGAGCTCATCAATGACGGCGACCATATTGTGCATCATTGCAACACTGGTGCTTTGGCAACGGTTGATTATGGCACAGCTTTGGGTGTTATTCGCATGGCGCATGAACAAGGTAAAAAAATCCATGTTTATGTCGATGAAACAAGGCCTCGCTTGCAAGGCGCGCGATTGACAGCATGGGAGTTGAAACAGTACGGCATTCCTTACGATATTATTACCGATTCTTCCTCTGGTCATTTGATGCGCATGGGTTTGGTAAATAAGGTCTTTTTTGGTGCAGATCGTGTCGCTATGAACGGTGATGTTGCCAACAAAATTGGCAGTTACATGTTGGCTTTAGCTGCGGTTGATAATAAGTTACCTGTTTATTCCGTTTTCCCGTTGAGCACTGTTGATAAAGGCATCGCGACTGGTGATGAAATAGAAATTGAACAACGTGATGCTCATGAGGTTTTGGATATTAGTTTGAAGGGTGAAATTGTGGTTCCGCGTGGGGCCAGCGCGTTGAATTACGCTTTTGATGTTACACCACACCGTTTATTGACTGGCTTGGTTACTGAATATGGCGTTCTGTATCCGCCATTTATCGAATCTTTAGGTAATATTATAGGATAGGGTTAAAAATGAAAGTAATTCTAACTGGTTCAATCGCTTTTGATTATTTAATGAGATTCCAAGGTCTTTTTAAAGACACCATTTTGCCGGAACATATTGAAAAAATAAGTTTGTCTTTTTTGGTTAACGAGATGGTTCGTCAGGATGGCGGTGTAGGCGGGAATATCGCTTATAACCTTGCTATGCTTGGTGGAAACGCTTACCTTTTTTCAACAGCCGGACAGGATTTCGCTGAGTATAGCAAACGCCTGAATGCTGTAGGCGTTGATACATCTGGTGTAAAAATTATTCAGGATAAGTTTACAGCCTCTTTCTTTGCTACAACTGATCAGTCAAATGCGCAAATTGCTTCTTTCTATACAGGTGGCATGGCCAACGCAGCTGAATTGCCTTTAATAGAAGCTGACTATGAAGAAGATGATTATGTCATGATTTCGCCAACTGATCCAGGCGCGATGAAACGATATATTCATGAGAGCCAGGCACTTGGCTTGCGAATGCTCTTTGATCCTGGCC
>CAZTEP010000251.1:0-2586 GCA_964612325.1 uncultured Anaerolineaceae bacterium | reverse complement strand
CCGATCTGTAGTGCTTTTACTCTCAGATTTGGTTTTTCTTTTATCTTTCTTTTTTTGCGCTTTGGCTTCGACAACTGGTTTTTCAAGACCTTCATGGGCAGGTGTAGACCCCATTTTAAAAACATTCGTACCACAAACCGGACATACACCCCGGGTACCGGGCTTACCAGTAGCAGTAAAAGTTGCTGTTGTGTCAGCAATTTCACGTTTCTCTTTGCATTTCAAACAATAAATTTCCATCATAACTCCAAATTAAAGCCAATAACTAAATCCGCCCTATAATACCATATCTAACAAATTGTCAAGGTATCTGTGTGAATATCTAATAATTTTTAGCCGATTTTCCAGGCTTTAACAGCGCGGTATTCTAAATTGCTTTCTTGGGTAACCAATGATTTTAGTTGCATCATCATCAATGTCGCATTTAATTTCTCAATTGGCATATCCAATTTTGCACATAGCTCATCAACGTGCATCGTGTCACTCCCTAAAGCTTGGTAAACCCGTTGCTCAAGCGGACTCATCGCTATTCTTTCTGATGAACTAACAGTCTTTTTCTTTTCCAAACCTAAATGGCTTACAACAGTTGCGGGATTTGTCATAGGGATAGCACCTTCACCAATAATATGGTTAGTTCCCTTACTCATAGGTGAAAGCACCGAACCAGGTACCGCAAAAACGTCGCGCCCTTGTTCAACAGCAAATTTAGCTGTAATCAATGCGCCACTGCGTTCACCAGCCTCTATCACAATCGTCCCCCGTGAAAGACCTGATATTATGCGATTTCTTGGAGGAAAATTGTATCCTTCCGGTTTAGTGCCCGGCGCATAATCACTTAAAATAGCGCCGTTTTTTATAATACTTTCAGCTAAGTTCCTATGTTCAGGAGGATAAATGACATCAACCCCGGATCCTAAAACAGCTATTGTTCTTCCACCAATATCTATCGCTGCCTGATGAGCAATTTTATCCACACCTCTTGCCAAACCGCTAACAATGGTTATGCCATGACCTGCTAAATATGCAGCAGTGTCTTTACATAACTGCTTTCCATAACTGGTAACGTTTCGAGTTCCCACAATCGCCATAGCTAAATTATCAGCTTCTGTGATATCTCCAAGATAATATAAAACAGGTGGAGGTTGTGCGATTTCTAACAGATAAGGAGGGTAGCCATTATCGTCCCAGATGAGCACCTTGATACCTTTCTTTTCCAAGTTTGTCTGTAAAAGGACTGGATCAAAGCTCTGCTTTGTTACACTCAAAGAATGGATAAGCTTTTCTGTCATACCTGCAGCCAAAAGTGCATCTTTGGGAGCTTCCCAGGCAACGGATAATGAACCAAAATAATTTAGCAGCTTTCGATAGCGCACAGCTCCCATACCTCGTACGTGATTAAAAGCAAGATAAGCATCCCTTTCTTGCATGCTATCTCAATCCTTCTATCAAATGCACATCCATTCGATTATTTTTTAGGTCTATTTGTAGAATAACAGATGGAATCGCAGGCAAAAGAAGCTCCTTACCATCACCATCTTCAATAATGTATACATCATTGGCACCAGTTTCTAATATCGCCGTTAAACAGCCTAAATGCTCCGATCCTTCAAAAACGTCTAAGCCGATAAGCTGATGATGATAATATTTACCTTCAGGCAAAGGTGGTAAATCATTTACGCTTGCAAAAACAAATTGATTAGTGAACACACTAATGTCTTCTGGACTATCAAAATCAACAAACTTTATCAACAACAGTTTGCCTTTCCAACGAGCATGCTGAACTTTTAATGGCAAGTAGGCTTCACCTATGTAAAGCACGCGACCTCGCCTTATCCGTTCCGGAAATTCAGTATCAACACGCATTGCTATTTCCCCACCTACGCCATGCGTGCGTTGAATTTTTCCAACTAAAACGAAGGCAGGCTCGATTTTATCCGAGCCTGCAGTATCGTTTATTGAATTATGATTATCGCTGAGCATTATTCCGGCTCAACAACATCCATGTTCACTTGCATGCCTTCACGAGAGGCTGCTGCACGAAGCAAAGTGCGAATAGCATTGGCCACTCGGCCTTGCTTGCCAATGACGCGTCCAATATCTTCTGTGTCAACTAATAGCTTTAGTTGAACTACATTGTCTTCAATTGAGCTGTCAACTTTCACGGAATCAGGCTGATTAACCAAACCCCTGGCAATAAACTCTAACAAATCTTTTAACTTTTTGTCTTCCATAAAAACCTTCTACTATTCACTTTGTGTTGTGCGAGTGCTTTCAACTCTTTTTTCATAGGTCTTGGCTGCTTCAGCAAGCAACACTTCCAAATCCTCACCAGCTTTATAGCGCTTAAATCTTTCGTCCAACCCAACCTGTTTAAACAGTTTCTCAACCGTCTCAGAAGGCTGCGCGCCAACACCTAACCAATAGAAAATACGATCTTCTTTAAATTCAATCGTACCGGGTTTAGTGCGTGGGTTGTAATGCCCAACGATTTCAATAAAGCGACCATCTCGTGGGCTTTCCTTATCAGCAATAACCACACGATAATGAGCCTGGTGGGTGGAACCGACCCGTCGTAGTCGAATACGT
>CAZTEP010000250.1:0-2600 GCA_964612325.1 uncultured Anaerolineaceae bacterium | reverse complement strand
GTACAACCACCATGGAGGCGAAATCGGGCTATGGGCTTGACCTTGAGACCGAATTTCGTCAGCTTGAAGCTGTGCTTGAAATTAACAAGGCCGGTTTGATTGAATTGGTGCCCACTTACATGGGCGCGCATGCCATCCCGGAGGAATTCAAAGGTGATACTGCCGGCTATACGCGCTGGCTTTGCGAAGTGGCATTGCCCGAGACCAAAAGCTGGTGGCTAAAACATAATCCCGGACAAGCCTTGCCCTTTGTGGACGTTTTTTGCGAAAAAGACGTTTTTGAGATTGAAGAAACGCGCGAAATTCTCCAAACCGCTAAAGACCTTGGTTTCCCACTCAAACTACATGCTGATGAGTTTGAGAACCTCGGTGGCGCGAGCCTGGGCGTGGAATTTGGCGCAGCTTCGGTTGATCATTTGTTAAAGACCTCTTCAGAAGACATTTTGAGAATGGCTAACTCGGAAACAGTCGCTGTTTCATTGCCTGGTACACCTTTTGGATTGGCGCAATCTGAATACTCGCCCGCCCGCGAAATCGTTGCTGCCAACGGCTATCTCGCCCTGGCTACCGACCTCAACCCGGGCACAACCTGGAATGAATCCATGCAGTTTATGCAGGCATTGGCAACCCGATATATGAAGCTAACGCCCAGTCAGGCTTTGGCTGCCAGCACAATCAACTCTGCCAAAGCTCTTTTTCGTGACACTATGCTTGGTTCGATTGAAGCTGGTAAACAAGCTGACCTCTTGATTTTGACGGTGCCGGACTATCGGTTTTTGACTTATCGCTACGGTACCAACATGGTCGCGACGGTTATTAAAAGAGGCGAAATTTACCCTAACCATGACAGTGTTTTTTCCAGGCGTTAAACAAGCACAGGTATGGTATGAAAGTGCGGATTTAGCACACGATTTTGAACATGTTCTGCGTGTGCTAAATTTGGCATTAAAAATTGGCGAAGCTGAAGGGGCGGACCTCGAAATTATTCATGCCGCGGCTTTATTGCACGATTCGCGCAGAGCAAAACCCAATCATAATGAGGCCGAAGAGATAGGTCATCACATCACTTCAGCACAATTCGCTGCTGAAGTCTTAGGGCAAGCGGGATGGGATTCCGCGCGGATTAATGAGGTGCGGCATTGTATCAGGGCGCACCGTTTTAGACATCAGGACGGTGAGCAGCCGTGTAGCATTGAGGCGAAGTGTGTTTTTGATGCTGATAAACTGGATGTGCTTGGTGCTGTGGGTGTTGCCCGTACGATCGCATATGCCACCCAAGCTGGCCAGCCTTTTTATGCGCGGCCATCAGCGCAATTCCTCAACACCGGTCAGACGCTTGAAAATGAACCTTATAGCGCCTACCATGAATACCTTTTCAAACTTCGCAAGGTAAAAGACCGTCTCTTCACGCTAACCGGTAAAGCGATGGCTGAAGAACGGCATGCTTTTTTGGTTCAGTACTTTGAACAACTAAACGTCGAATGTCGCGCGGAGGGGGATTACTCCCCATAAAAACAAAACTTATACACAGTTTTCTCGGATTTATCCACAATTAAGCTGTTTTTATGCACATTGATGGTAAAAGAAATGAGAAACTATGATGCAACGACAAGAAGAGAATGCTTTAAAGGAAAACAATGAAACCAAGTTTAGAGATGATTGAAAAATGGGCCCGACATGCCGGCCAGATGGCAAAAGAGATGCGCGGTGAGGACCTCAAAGTTGAATACAAGGGCGATGCCGATTTGGTTACCCGCGCCGATAAAGCCATTGAGGCTTATTTGCTGACAGAAATCAATGAGGCTTTTCCAGAACACGGTGTTTTAGGCGAAGAAACTGGAATTCATCAAAAGAACAGCGCGCATCGCTGGTTTATTGACCCCATTGACGGTACCTTAAATTACGCTCATGGCTTGCCTGAATATAGCATTTCAATCGCTTATGCCAATCAGGATGGTTTACAGGTAGCTGTTATCTACCAACCGGAGATGGATGAAATGTTTAGCGCCGCAAAAGGTCGTGGGGCCTGGCTCAATGGTAAACCGATGCGGGTTTCCAAAATTGAATCCTTAATCGATTCCCTTCTGATAACGGGTTTCAGGCATGCCTTGCTTGATACACCGCGCTCAAACATCAACAATTTCATTCATATAAGCCGAAAAGCTCAGACCGTTCGGCGTCTGGGTTCGGCAGCGTTGGATTTGGCCTATGTGGCAGCTGGTCGTGCTGAAGGCTTTTGGGAAATCGCCCTGAATCCCTGGGACGTTGCCGCCGGCATCTTGCTCGTGCGCGAAGCGGGTGGCGTGGTGGAGGGTCTTTACGGTGAGGCAGAGTTGTTGGAAGGAAGTGTTGATATTTTGGCAGCTAATCCGATAATCTTCCCTCAATTGCGCGACATTCTGCTTGAAGTCAGGGATCTTAAGGCCTAAAAGCCTAAAAATTGGGCTTAAAAGCTATCAATATAGATCGTTTTGGGAACTTTGATAGTTTTTTAGAGTTTCAAACCACTATAACTAAGCCATATGCTTCAACCAGGCATATTAAAAGGCGCTTATGACGAAGAAATTTTATCAACTCAGCTTAACTGAGCGACATCAATA
>CAZTEP010000249.1:0-2606 GCA_964612325.1 uncultured Anaerolineaceae bacterium | reverse complement strand
CCTTATGTTCCGCTACCGCCCCACTATGGCCGCTGTCCAGGAAGGGACTGTGCAAGCTCAGGCTGAGGAAGAAGAAAAAACCAGGAAGAAGAAAAAACGACGCAGACGGCGTTAATATCAGTTTTGGAGCAGTGATGAAGAAGAAACATATTTTATTAACCAACGATGATGGGGTGCGGGCACCGGGTATATTAGCCATGGCAGTCGCATTGCGGCGAGTTCCTGATTTTGAAGTGACTGTTTTGGCTCCTGATACCAATTGGTCTGCCTCCGGTCACAAAAAGACGATGAACAAACCCTTAAGAATCAAAAAGGTGCATATGGCTGATGGGAGTTTGGCCTATTGTTCAGACGGCGCGCCGAGCGATTGTGTTTCACTCGGTTTGATGGGAGCTATGGATATGGCATTTGATTTTGTGGTTTCCGGTATCAATAACAACGCTAATATTGGTCTTGATGTGAGCTATTCGGGAACCGTTGCGGCCGCGATGGAAGCCGCTATTCAGGGTAAACCCGGTTTTGCGGTTTCTTTGGATGCTTATGAATACAATGATGGCAATTTGGATTATGAGGACGCTGCAAAGGTGGCGACTGATATCATCGTTAAGCTTTTAGACCGTCCGATACACAATAACAAAATGCCAATTTGGAATATCAACTTGCCTTATCTGCCCCCCAATGGCTATCAGGAAATACAATTTACCCGTTTAGGCACACGTTATTATCATGATACATTACTCAAGCGCGAAGATCCCTATGGCAAACCTTATTACTGGATTGCCGGTAAAGCGCCAAGCGGTCTTGAAGAGGAATTTAGCGATTATGGTGCCTTAAAAGCGGGTCATATCTCTGTCACGCCCTTGCATATGGATATGACTGATCATGACAAGCTAAAAAACTTTGGCACACACTTAACTTAAGACAGGATAAAAGATGTTACAGTTACCCGATTACCGTGTTAGACAGCGAGATTATCTTTTAGAGATTTTACGCGCGCTTACTGAAGAGTTAGATTTACAGGTTTTGCTTAAGCGAATATTACGCATTTCGGTTGAAGTGCTATCTGGCCAGGCTGGATTTATCGCTTTGCTTGATGATGCAGCACGCTGGCAAATTGCGGTGCATCAGGGTTTGCCAGAAGGGTTAATTGGTCATCTCGAAAAACAATTATCCTTTTTACCGGATGAAATAACTGAAAACAACGAAAGCCATATACAAGTCATTATCAAAATGGTGAGTGATATCAGCATGGGGATGGTATCCGGTGTAGGTATTTCCATGGTTATTCGCAAAGAAGTTATCGGATTGATTTACGTTTTTCGCAACACGCGCGTTTCGTTCAGTCAAAATGACCATTCGCTTTTGAATAGTTTTGCGGATCAGGCTGCTATCGCGGTGCGGAATGCCAGATTGTATAAAGACGTGATTGACCATAACTTACGCATATCAGCTTTGCTTGACTCGGTTGCTGACGGCATCGTTATTTTGAGTCCAGACATAACCATTCTTGATGCGAATATGGCTTTTTGCAGGCTTGCAAACACAGCACGGAGCTCGTTGATTGGAAAAAGCTGTGACCAGGCGATTCAATGGCAAGGTGAGATAAAAGGATTGCCGATTAATGAAGCGTTTCGCTTTGACTGGCAACACCATACGCGGATGGAAATGTTTATTGAAGGTGATATGGTGCGACGAGGCAATTTGCCGCCTCTGCCGGTGTCGATTAACTACGCGCCCCTTTTTAATCATGACAAAGAACTTATTAACATCATTGCGTCAGTACGTGATATCTCGCGTCATCGTGAAGCGGAAAACTTAAAGACCAATTTTATGTCGGTCATCAGTCATGAACTAAAAACACCAATTGCGTTGATAAAAGGGTATGCTAATACATTAAGGCGGGATGATATTGCCTGGAATGAGACCATGATTGCAGAAAGTCTGGCCGTTATCGAGGATGAGGCAGATCATTTAGCCGCTATGGTTGAAGATTTGCTTGATGCCACGCGCTTGCAGACAGGTGGCCTGGCACTGCGACCGGGTGAATTGGATATTGTGGCGCTCATTGATGACAGATTGCGTAAACACAATGTGCAAAGTGACCATAAACCGCTAAAGAACAGTTTGCCAAAGGATTTTCCCCTTGTTTATGCAGATCCAACGCGTATCAATCAGTTGTTGAATAATCTCATTTCAAACAGCTTCAAATATGCCAGTGACGGTGAAATCGTTTTCAGTGGTGAGGTTGAAAAGAATATGGTCAAAATTTGCGTTTCAGACCACGGACCTGGTTTTGACCCAATGGATGTTCCTCATGCGTTTGACCGTTTTTATCGCTCTGACCAGGACTCAAAAACCAGTAAAGGCACCGGTTTGGGCCTGTTCTTGTGTAAGGCAATTGTAGAAGCGCATGGTGGCAGAATTTGGATTGATGAGAAATACACCAAGGGCGCGCGTATTTGTTTTACCTTACCCAGGTTTATTCCTAAATTCATCTAAGTTGAGCCATAGGAGACTTTGCTGATGTCATATCAAAGCCTTTTAAAAGATCCGCCAGCCAAAGAAGTCGCTGGCTTTCGCGTTTATACGCTTGAAGAAACCGGCTC
>CAZTEP010000248.1:0-2611 GCA_964612325.1 uncultured Anaerolineaceae bacterium | reverse complement strand
CTCACAGGATGCGTATCCTATTGCATCTCCTGCTGCAACATGTGTGCCAACCTTTACTCGATTGATTGAGCCGATATGAACATAATGCACCGTCCAACCAGTCTGTTCAAAGCCATCACCATCCAAATCAATCACCACAGAACCGACAGTGGAACGGGTCACGATACCATCTGCCACAGCCAATACCGGGGCAAAACTCTCGTAACAGCCATAATCTTCCTCATCTCCCGGTGGCGCAAAATCGAGTGCCGCCCAGGGACTACCCAATCCCCAGCCATAATGAGGGCCACTGGTAAAGAGCCAAACATCACCATAAGCCATTGGCAAAATAAACTCGGGTTGCTCGAGGTCAGCCGGTAAACCGACCTGCGCACCAAAAGCAAAAGGGTCCCCAAAAAGTGAGCGATAAGTAGCCACTAATCCCCCTTCAGAAATAGCCTTATTCCATTGAGCTGTCCCCATGAAACGAGCATAGAAATGCTGAACAGCCGCGGTACCAGCGTTGATGTTAGGCGAAACACGGTAAACCTTTTCATCCAAAAGCGTGTAAACCTTCATGTAACCTTTTGGATATGCTGTATATCCAGCAATCAAACGATCAGCAGCCCAGTTGAGATAATCATACAAACCCTCAAACTTATAATCCTGGTAACCAATGGGATAATCCATCACCTCTTTGCTCACCTCTTTGAGTGTCAACCATCCTCCATGATATTCAAGAATAGCCAACAAAAGACGTGGATTAACCCCATTTTCATCAGCAACCAACTGCACAATTTCAGCGCCACTCAAGCGACGACCATTGTAGAATGTTTCGTGATAAGTGTGCAAAGCGCCATTGAATTGCTTCACAATATCAAGTGTGTCAAACTCTTTTAATGAAGGTCCATAAACCAACTCGGAATCAGGGATAATCTTATATGAATTAGCTAATTCATTAATGCTGTCGGGCGGGATGGTGATTGTCTGTCCAGGATAGAGTAAATTAGCATTAATCCCTGGGTTATAACTGAGAATCTGATTAACCGATACCTGATGTGCATTGGCAATCGCTGCCAGATATTCGCCTTCTTGGATAGTGTAAACAATGCTGGTATCCCTCAAAGGCGCGCTGTCAACCCAAGGTGCTTCAGTAGGCGTAGCCTGAACAGCCGCCAGTGTGAGGGTAAGTTGGGGTTCAGCGGTGGATAATATGCCTGTGCCATCTTCCTGGTTAGATATAGGCTCTGGTGTGGCGATTGAAAGGGAATAACTCTGTGGCGTGGCAGCCTTCCAGGCTTCATAAGGCTGCTTTATTTGCACACATGCAGATATTAAAAGAGTCAACAACAGCAAAGACAAGACCGTTTTTATAAATTTCTTTGAATGGTTCATAGGCCAATGAATTCTCATTATTTTGGTATTGAGTATGCATTTTCCGTGCCAGTCACATTCAGCAAAGAATAAAAAATTGAATTTACCCAATTATTGTCATATAATAAAAACAGACGCTCATCCTGTTAAACAGCGTTTACGCGCAGTTCAAAAAACGTTTTCCAGGATTTCCTACCCGGATTCATTCCGGATCCATATAAGGACTCAAATTTAATAAAGGAGAAAAGTGATGAAGATCAAAGCTTCGGTTTTTTGTATATTAGCTTTTATTTTGTTGGTTGGTAGCATCAACGCTGATGCCGCGAACGTTACAATATCAGGCTCTCCAGCAAACGAACCCTGGACTAAAGAGCTTGTAGATGCGTATGATGGTGCTCAAGTCGGAACCCATGTAGCCATCGCTCACCATCCCAAAACAGGAGCTACATACATCAGCTATCATGATGCTGAAAATGGCGACCTTTGGATGGCATATGAGGTCACCCCTGGCAAAGGGAATTGTCCCAATAACGATGACTGGCAATGCGTCCTGGTTGATGATTCAGACGATAACGTGGGCAGATATAGCTCAATTGACGTGACATATGTAGAGGGTAGTTCTCCGTCCCTTTCTTACACCAAGATCGGCATCGCCTATTACAACGCGACCAAGCGTTCTTTAAAATACGCCGAATGTATAAAGACCCTCGTTAATCCTCCAACCTGGACAAAATATGCGGTAGATGCGCCAGGGTTTAGCACGGAATCACGGGGAGCCTACATTTCCATGAAATTCGACAATTATAATAAACCTGCAATTGGTTACCACGCCCGAAACTCGGCAAATAGTATATATGGCGCTGTTAAGGTAGCCCGCTATGTAGAATCAGGCGGAACTGGCTGCAATGGAGGAAGTCCAACCTGGTCTTGCGAAATAGTTGATAGAATCATTGATGATCCGAATAACACGACCCATGGATCTTACGTGTCAATCGATTTTCATTATACAGGCGTGTTATTTGTTGCCTTTTTCAACTCCGAAAACAATTCTCTTGATTACGCCTGGAAGCGAAATGATGGTACATGTTCCAACCCCGAATGGTATTGTTCAACGATTGACCAGAGCCCAGGCAGAGGAAAATACATTTCCCTGCATGCTAATGACAGCATAAATGATGCAATAAGAATTGCTTATTATGATCAATCTGCGGGTAAGATACGGTATGCGGAACGTATCAATACTGGTGATGGAGACTGC
>CAZTEP010000247.1:0-2627 GCA_964612325.1 uncultured Anaerolineaceae bacterium | reverse complement strand
CGAGATTTCGCGGAGTGACTGGAGTTCAGACGTGTGCTCTTCCGATCTACCGAACGCTTAGAAACAAAATCGGATTTTACCAAAGGAGTTTCCAGATTCGTATTTGGACTTGGTAAAAAAGTTCTCCTCGCCAACTATCTTGCTGTTATTGTGGATAATATCTTTATTTTGGAGGGCGACATGTCCGTTGCTACAGCTTGGTTAGGGGTCATTGCCTTTGCCTTACAAGTTTACTTCGATTTTTCGGGCTATTCCGATATGGCGATTGGCTTGGGACAAATCTTTGGTTTTCATTTTGAAGAAAACTTCAACTATCCCTTTATAGCTAACTCCATCACCGACTTTTGGCGTCGATGGCATATTTCACTAAGCGCATGGTTCAGAGACTATGTTTACATCCCACTTGGAGGCAACCGTGTCAGTAAAAAGCGATGGGTCTTTAATCTTTTCATTATTTGGTTTTTGACTGGTTTTTGGCATGGTGCAAATTGGACATATATAGCTTGGGGCCTCTACTACTATGTTTTCATCATACTTGAAAGAATGGTCGGAATTGATAAAAAAACTTCCTGGTTTTCACACGTTTATACAATTTTTGTTGTTTTATTCGGTTTTGCAATCTTCAGATCAGAAAGCCTGACTGCATCGCTAAGATACATTGGCGTTATGTTAGGTTTTGGCGCAAAATCCTTTTCGGACCAATTCTTCCTGTATTATCTCAACGGAGGTAAATGGGTCCTGTTAGCAAGTGTATTCTTTGCGTTACCCATCAGAACTTATCTCACAAATATTAGCAAAGCCTTGCGAGACAGACAAGGTAAATTGGCTTTTCTTGGCAACCCCAATTTTTTAATCGCGCTAAAAGTAATCGCATTGATTTTTGTCTTTGTTAACTCGGTACTCATCGTGGTAAATTCCACGTACAACCCGTTCATCTACTTCAATTTTTAGGAAATGACCATGGCTATAGAAAAATTCACCATCGAAGATTTGATAACACGAATATTCATTGCAATACTAGCATTGTTCATGTTTTTTATCGCTTTGCGAATGTTCACCAAGGAAATACTCATCGACCTCTTCCAAATGGACAACCGGTTTACCCAGATTATTTTTTCTGACCTTCATAATCCCGACAAACAACTAAGTATTAAACCCAACAGCGATGAGCAACCTGACAGCAATCCTGCTGTCACAAACAAACTACTGGCAATAGTAATCCAAACAACAAAAAAATATACAGATAAGCTTGCCTTTATCAAGCAAAAAATAAACCTGTATTCCAGCGATAATATTTTCTTTAGACACAGAATGGTAGAGTTGGCTAATCTCCATAATAAAATCAGCAACTGGGAATTAAGCCCATATAACGAATACAACCGTATTATCAGCGTTGATGGCGACTATTTAAATTCTGTTCAACCCCATTTTGATGTTAAACCAACACTGGAAGGCTTTGCCGCACTCAAAACCTTCCTTGACGAGAACGAAATTCCTTTTTTGTACGTTCAAGTACCAGACAAATTGTGTAAGTACGAAGAAAGCGACCAAAGTGTAGATGGTGTTATTACATTCTCAAATGCGACTATAGATGATTTCGTTGCAGGTTTTAGAGCTATGGATGTTGATGTTCTGGAACTTCGTGAGGAACTTCACAAAGCTGAATTAAACCATCATAACCTTTTCTTTAAAACCGATCATCACTGGAAACTAGAAACTGGTATGTGGGTCGCGGGATTAATTGCCAATCGCCTGAACGAAAAATATCAGTTTGATATCAGCGAAATATTTTTTCAGCCAGAAAACTATCAATTCACTGTTTATAAAGACGCTTTTCTAGGGTCTCAGGGTAAAAAAATCAGCCTCAGTCGTGCTAAACCTGAAGATTTCACTCTTATCCATCCTAATTTCCCGACCGATATCACATTAGATATTCCATTAATCGACTTGAACCAAACCGGCGATTTCGACATTGTTTATGATAAAAGCCGTTTAGGCAATAAGAATTATTACAAAGATAACCTCTGGGCTGTTTACTTTTATGGTGATAAACCCATTACAACCATCATCAACAACACTAACCATGAAGGCAAACGTATCCTTATGATTGGTGACTCGCTTGACAATGCTATCATACCCTTCCTGGCTTTAGGCGTTGAACAGATTGATTCAATTGACCTGCGACACTACAACGATAGCCTACACGAGCTTATTGCAAACGGCGATTATGACATCGTCATTTGTGTCCATTATATTTCTTATGTCACTGGTTTATACGAGTTATTAAGCAAATAAAAAAAGAGCTGGTACATCTCCTGACCAGCTCTTTGCTGCTATCCAAACATTCTTTCAAGGTCTCTGTGGTTCCCCGGTTTTTGGAACTTTTTCATCAGGTTTTGTATTTCACGAAATTGTTTCATCAGGCGATTAACATCTTGGACGTTTTTGCCACACCCTGCGGCAATTCTCCGTCGCCGGCTGGCGTTTAATATCCTCGGGTCGCGACGTTCCGCTGGCGTCATAGAGCCAATGATCGCCTCAACCCCTTTCAGTTGGCTATCTACCTCACGCGGGTCAACATGCTTGGCAACTTGCCCAAACTGACAGATCGGAAGAGCGTCGTGTAG
>CAZTEP010000246.1:0-2629 GCA_964612325.1 uncultured Anaerolineaceae bacterium | reverse complement strand
ACGAAATGGATTGTCAGGGAAAACGGGTTGCTTTTATTACGCCTGGTGTAGGCGCACCGATGTCCGTGGGATTGATGGAAGAAGTTATTCAGATGGGTGGCAGGCATTTTATGGCCGTGGGGGGCTGCGGGGTGCTTGAAAAGGAGATCGCCACGGGTCAGGTTTTGGTGCCGGTGACAGCGATTAGAGGTGAGGGCGTTTCGTACCACTATTTGCCTGCCACGCATGAGATTAAGATGAACTTTCGCCCACAGACGGCAATAGAAATGACCTTAGAAGCGCATGATGTGCCATTTGACAGGGTTAAAACCTGGACTACTGACGCATTTTATCGTGAAACACCTGCCAAGGTGGCTTATTATCGTGAGCAGGGTGCCAAGGTGGTTGAAATGGAAGTGTCTGCTTTTATGGCGGTAGCTGAATTTAGGGGGGTGGATTTTGGTCAAATTCTATACGGGGGTGATTTGGTGCATCCCGATGGTTGGGACAAACGCGCCTGGAATCATAAACGCGATGTGCGAGAGAGCTTGTTTTGGTTAGCTGTGGAAGCATGTCTGGCTTTGTAGATTGGAGAGATGATGCCATTATTTGAAGATAAAGTTTTGCATCGGTTTAAAATTTTAGAGACTGTGCCAGATAGCATATTGCCGGATTATAATGGATTGGGACTATCAAGTTTGGTGCCAAGCGTGAGCCAATGGTTGGGCGGACCTGAGCTGTATGGTCAGGTCTTTGATGATGTGATTATGAGTGAGTTCGCGCCACGGTATCGCCGTGTGGTGGTTTTGTTGGTTGATGCCTTGGGATATAACTGGCTGATACGGATGATAACTGAAGGCAAGGTTCCTTTTTGGCAAAAACAACTTGAAAAAGGTTTGCTTTTTCCGATTAGCAGTGTTTGCCCGAGCACAACTGCTACGGCCCTGACCACACTTTGGAGTGGCGCTGACCCAAATCAACACGGTGTAATTGGCTATGAAATGTATTTGTCAAAATATGGCATGAACATCAATAACCTGTTTCATACGCCAGCTGTTTTTGAAAATGATATTGGCGGTTTAAGCAGAGCGGGTTTTGACCCGGAAACTTTTATTGGCTTTGACCCCGTCGGAGTGCATTTCGCGAAAAGTGGTATTGAGTCTCATGCGATTATGCCCGCGCATATTATCGGGTCGGGACTTTCAAGAATGCATATGACAGATGTTTTCACGCACGGTTTTTACTCTGACGCGGATATGTGGATTAAGTTGCGTCGTCTATTGAACACACCCAAACCACGAAAACAATATATTTACCTTTATTGGAGTTTGGTTGATTCCTTAATGCATCGTAATGGTCGTGATCATGAAAGTGGCCTTGAAACTTTCATTGATTTTAGTTACAGCCTGGAAAGGGTGTTACTGGGGGGCATGAATGACTTCGCGAAAAAAGACACTTTGGTTTTGCTCACCGCCGATCATGGTTCGGTGGATACGCCGATTGATGATCAATATGATCTGAATAATCATCCTGAATTGCGTGACATGCTGATATTGCCGCCAACATGTGAAGGACGCTTGCCGTTCTTTTACATCAAAGCTTCGCAAGATTTAGCAGTAAAACAATACATTGAGCAGACCTGGCCCGATAAATTCGTCTTCTTGAGGCGAGATGATGTTTTGGAGATGGGGCTGTTTGGTCTTGGCCAGTCTCACAGTGATTTGCATAACCGGATTGGCGATTATGTGTTGATTCCGAAAGAGCCAGAAGTCTATTTTTGGTGGCCAGCCAAGCGAAATGTTCTTGTTGGCAGGCATGGTGGTTTGCATAAGGATGAGATGTTGGTGCCATTGTTCGCTTTGTCTTTGTAGTAAAAGAGGAAAAGACTGTAACGAAAATGCTTTTAGAGCTTCCATGAAATGGACAAAACCTTTTCTTATCCAAAGAGAGAAGATTGATCTATAAATAAAAATTTATGGTGAGGTTATGGATTTAATAATCAGGAAAATGACCGAAACAGATCTTGAACCTTTGTTTGAGTTGTTGTCCGATCCACTGGTTATGGAATATCTGGAGCTACCATATACAAAAGAAGAAACTGAGCACTTTCTTAGGCGTGCAGGATTGTCTAATCCACCACTCATTTATGCGGTTGAAAATAACGACTGTTTTATAGGCTATGTTATTTATCACGATTATGATGAAGATAGCGTTGAGATTGGATGGGTTTTGCATCCAGAATACTGGGGAAAAGGATATGCTTCATATCTGACTGAGCGAATGATTGGTTGGGCTTTTTTATCTAAAAAACAATTAGTCATAGAATGTTCTCCAAAGCAAAATCTAACAAAGCATCTTGCTCAAAAACATGGTTTTAGTTATATCGATACGATTGATGGACTTGATGTTTTTCGATTAAAACAATGAATTCAAGTTAAAACAATAAAGTCCGGCTTATTGCATTGTATGTTCCAATACCCTTGACACCAAACAAATACGATAAAAGAGGAATGGTTATGTCAGAAGTTTATAAAAACATCTTCATGGAAGCACTTCCGCTTCCGAACAACCCGCTTAAGAGTTTAAACCTTTTCATCATCAAAGGTGAAAAGCGTTCGATGATTATTGATTGCGGTTTTAATACGGAAGA
>CAZTEP010000245.1:0-2629 GCA_964612325.1 uncultured Anaerolineaceae bacterium | reverse complement strand
ACCATATCCCCAATCGATCCAGCCGGCATAAACAACCACACCGTTGTCAACCGCGGTTACCGGGTCGCCTAAATTGCCACCCAAATCAATGCCAAAATGGTTAGCGGCTGGTTGATAGTCGAAACCGGTCAAACGAGGCTCTGAAGCTACCGGCCAAAAGAACTTTTCAACACCAATTACGCCATCATATGCCCCTTCACACGCGCCAGGACCAACGTTTTTGGCTGTGGCGGGGTCTTTTCGCGTAATGCGGGGTGTCCGCCAATCACTAAAAGCCGCATATCCTCCCGGGATGACCAAAAGTTTGCCAGCTTCAATGTTAGGCTCATCATAATCACCGATGCTTTCCATCGAAAGCCCATTGGGAGGATAGTTGATGATGTCCTCTGGGGTAACATGGTAAAACTCAGCCACACCATTTAAGCCTTCACCCGCAGTCCAACGATGCAAAATGCCATCAATTGGCAAGATGAGCAGTTTTTGTCCCTGTGACATCAAGTGAGGGTCATCCCCCAAGGTGTAGCGGTTACTCCAAAGCAAAGTTTCTGGACGTAGGTTATATTTGGCAGCAATTGAAAACAAACTTTCTCCAGCCTGTATGACATGTTCAACAATGCCTGAACGAACACGTTCAGGTAAAATGGTGCGCATTTCGGTATCGCGCGAAATAGCGCTATAAAACCGTGCGGTTTCCCCGGTTTTAAATTCAGGTAAAAGATTAATCGCTTCAGTCGGAGAGGCAGTGAGCGCACCACTGCCAATTTCAAATGACTTCTGTCCAGTCCGACTTACAAAAAACCGATTCATAAAGAGGACCACCAGAAGCATCAAAAGCATCGTGCTGATAATGGCCACCGCGCGCCTGACACTGTCGTGCAAGCCATGACGAACCAACTGTTCCCAGGCATGCTGCAACCAGCTCTCTGAAGTAGCGTTAGGTGATGTGGGCTTCAAGTTCTGTTTTTCTATTGAGTCCGTTGAAGTTGTGTCTGAGTTCATTGTATTGATAATATCACGACTCAAGCAATTCTAAGAATCAACTGAAGAATACAAATTGAGATTTCAAACATCGTTTTTTACACACTAAGCTATAATGTATACAAATTAATGTGCATATTAAAGGATCCTTTATGAAAAAAAGAACTTTGTTAATCGTTGTTCTGATTCTCGCGCTCTTGCTGAGTGCTTGTGAAAAGACACCATCTCCAGACCGAGCAAACGAAACACCTTCAGTCAACGAAGAAGCAACCCAAACCCCACCAGAGTCAGACAAATCCCCCACCCACACCCCACGTTACCTGGGGCCGATCTATCAAACCAAGATATTCCTGGGTGGGCAGGGTTGGGCGAATAATGTTGATAAAACCATTTTTTACCACACAACAAACTTCGGCGAACACTGGGTCACAGTTACACCTCCGGAGCTCAGCAAAGAGTTGAGCGATTATCCATTCATTACAAGCTTTTTCACGTCTGGTAAAACCGGTTATATCTTGTTGAGCGCACCAGAAGATAAAAGTGTGCTCTTCAGAACCGGCGATAGCGGTGAAAACTGGGAGACAACCCAGCTTGATTTACCAGGAGGACAGCTTTATTTTACAAGCAGCACCGAAGGCTACATGCTTTCAAGCCTGGGCGCTGCCGCTGGCTCGGAATATGTCGCGATAAACAAAACCAGCGATGGTGGCAAAACCTGGCAAACCGTCTTTAGCCACGAACCCGGTCAAGTTTCTGAGTCGCTACCAAGTTCAGGCAGCAAAAACGGCATCACCTTTTTAGATAACAACGTTGGTTTCATCACAGGTTCACAACCAGTGACTGAAGATCTCTATCTCTATCGAACAAATGACGGTGGTATTAGTTGGGAACAAAAAAGCTGTGAAAACCTGCCTGTTTTTGGTGAAGGCGATATGTGGGTACCTTCACCCGTAAGACGAATCAACCAAAGTGTGGCCTTTGTCGCTATTGAAGCGCTTATCGCCGAACGTGACACAACCGTTACCCACTGGTGCAAAACCGAAGATGCCGGTGAAAGCTGGCAATATGTTTCCAGCCAGGACCAAATTGAGTTTAGCGACTTTGGTTCGCCCACCTTTGGCGTCGCCTATGGCAATGGAAAAATGTTGCGCACAATTGACGGTGGCTTGACATGGGACGATTACACGCCAAACACTTGCCCAGGTATGGTACCGGTTAGTGTACAGGTTGTTTCAGACGTTTTAGCCTATATGGTGTGTTCGTCCAACGCGCCAGGAGACCTTGAAGCGCTCAACCAAAACCGCCTTTTTGTTAGCATGAGTAACGCGCGACTTTGGCAAACCGTTGAAGCCGCCATCATAAAGTAGCCTTTAGTCTTTAGTTCCCAGCCCAGGCACATTCCTGGGCTGTTTTGTTTATCCAGGAACAGTATTTCTATAATATACTAAGGGTCGTCAGGCGAAAGTGGATACGATGAAAGTCATCAAACTGCTCTTTCAAAAAATGCGTCAGTATGACCCCAAGATGCTGTGGATGTTGGCAGCCAACGCGGTCAGTTCCGCGCTGTATCCCTTTATATGGGTTCTGGTGCCAGCTATTATTTTGCGTTACTACAAAAGCTGGGAACTTTGGCAACTCATCCTTTTACTTG
>CAZTEP010000244.1:0-2637 GCA_964612325.1 uncultured Anaerolineaceae bacterium | reverse complement strand
CAACACCATTCCAGCCAGCAGCAGGTGTGTAGCTAAAGCTACCATCTCCATTGAACTCTAAGGTTCCATGACCCACACCTTCCACCAGGACTGCGGTGATTGGTGTCCAGTCAACGTCATTTTCCAAAACACCAGGAGCGGCGACATTTAGCGCGATATCTTGATTAGTTGTGTATGCATCTGTAACGGCTACTGGAGCGACGTTATTGACAACCAGCGTAGCACCCAACTGAACCAGTGCGTTACCAGCCAGGTCTTTCACCGATCCGGCAGGAACACTAAACGCGAATGTACCGGGCAATGAAGCAATTTCGTTACCCGCATAAGGTACAACCGTCAGTTTCGTGCCATCCGCGGTAATCGTTCCATAGGGTGTCGTACCAATCTTCACCACCGTTCCTTCAACAACGGTCACGGCTTCGTTCAGTACAATTTCTGTTCTTGCTACCGTGTAGCCCTGATCAACGGTAATAACACCGTTAACTGCTGCCACATCTTCAAAGCCATCCACACCAATCGCGGTAATGCTAACGATTTCAGGAGCGGTCGTGTCATTGATAACGATGATGAATGTGACCGTCTCTGTGTGGATACCGTCACTCACGGTAAAGGTTACGCCAGTGGCAGGATCAATCAATCCATTCTGGAAGTCAGCTGTAACCACACTCACCAATGTAATACCATTGGCATCTTCCCAGTTGCTGCCCTTCAAAGGTTCTGCGGGGTTCCAGGTGTAATCTACACCCTTGTAGCTTACTTTGACAATTGTGGCTCCAGCCTGGCGATGCAAAGCGCCCAGATAACGTGCCAAGTCATTCATCGCGCCAGGAGCGTAGTTAAGATCTGTGTAAGTAGCCGTGTAGGTATTGCTTGCATCGTCAAAGGCGAAGGTACCCACATAGGTGTACACAGGATCGTATACATAATCCGGAGCTGATGCAATCTCAGCATCCAAGGTGTTATAAACATCAACCACGAAGCTCACATCTTCTGTATAGAAGTTATCAGCCACGGTCACCGTGAGGTTTCCAGGAACCTGATTTGCCAGATCAGCCACAATAACACTCACCAAGGTAACGCCATTTTCATCTTTCCAGTTGCTGCCAGCCAGCGGTGGAGTACCAGGCTGCCAGGTGTAGTCGACACCTTTATAGGTCAGCTTATTGATAGTAGACCCATCCTGGCGATACAAGGCACCCAGGTAACGAGCCAGGTCGTTCATCGCGCCACCAGCCAAGTATTCAGGAGCCGTGTAGGTCGCGGTATAAGTCAGGCTGGACGCGTCATAGGCGAAGTCGCCCACGTATTCGTAAGCAGGATCGTAAACGTAAGTCGGAGCGGACGCGATTTGCTCAGGCAAGGTGTTAGGCGGATTATTTACCGTCAACGTCGTGCTGTAGCTCGCAATCTCTACCGGTGTCGACCCAGATGTATCATACAGTGAACCTTCAGCAGGATAGGTACCCGCCTTAAGGAAAGTCACGCGGAAGGTCAACGTCACAACCTGTCCAGGTACCAACGGGAACTGTCCTGTTGGGCCTAAATCAAGTCTCAAGCCATCGCCATCAATCACGGGCGTCAATTCCACCCAGGTTCCATATACTGGATGCAATACTTCTACCTTCTCAAAATCGTCAAACGTGATGTTGTCAACAAAGACTGACACGCTCAGGTTCGTATAAGTCGCTCCATCAGCAGGGTTCGTCAAGGTAACATGGAATTCTCTCCTCACACCTACCGTGTATGGGCCTGCAATATCAGGAGAACTGACTACAGGGCGGGCCTTCACCACCATTGTGTCAGTGAATGAGGCAATCTCAACCGCCGCTCCACTGTCATGGCAGTACAAAGTACCCGTCGCTTCGTAGTCTCCAGTCGCGCTAAATTTAACCCGGAAGGTCAGCGTCACTACCTGCCCAGGCAACAACGGGAACTTAGCCGTTGGGCCAAGATCAAGTCTCAAGCCATTGCCTTCAACCACTGGCGTTAACGGCACCCAGGTATGATAGACAGGGTGATATACCTCAACCGTCTCGAAATCATCAGGCTCTATGTCATCCACGAAGACTGAAGCCGACATACTCGTGTAACTCGCTCCATTTGCCGGGTTCGTCAAGGTGACATGGAATTCTCTCAACTCACCAATAAAGTACGGACCAGCCAAATCTGCTGAACTGATTTCTGGCCACGCGTACACCACCATCGTGTCAGTAAATGAGGCAATTTCAACTGCCGTTCCGCTGTCATGGCAATACAAGCTTCCAGTCGCTTCGTATTCTTTAGCTGTGTTGAATTCTACCCGGAAGGTCAACGTCACAACCTGCCCAGGCAACAACGGGAAGTTAGCCGTTGGGCCTAAATCAAGTCTCAAGCCATCGCCATCAACCACTGGTTCCAATGGCACCCAGGTATGATAGACAGGGTGATATACCTCAACCGTCTCAAAATCAGCAAACGTGATGTTATCCACAAAGACCGAGGCTGACATACTTGTATAGCTCGCCCCTTCAGCTGGGTTCGTTAAGGTGACATTGAATTCTCTCAACTCACCCACCATGTATGGCCCTTCAATGTCATCAGAACTTATCACTGGTAACGGAATGACTGTTATCGTCACCGTCGCTTCGTCTGTCCACA
>CAZTEP010000243.1:0-2700 GCA_964612325.1 uncultured Anaerolineaceae bacterium | reverse complement strand
CTAGTGAGAAATGTTGCGCAGCTGCAACAATTGGATTTGGTTCTCAATGGATTGAATCTTTGCGCAACTGCCGCAGGATTCGCAATTATGTATGCCAAGCTTGACAGCATGAGCGCGGAGATAAACCAGCAGATTAATCAGCTGGGGAATGTTGTCAAAAAAGGACACGATGTTCAAACTGGTTATGAGTTCAACAAGGTTTTAGCCGACTATCAGGACATGCTTGATTGCAGAAGAAGGCAGCAACCGTATTCAGAAGAAAAAATGAGAGCGCTGGTGGACAGAGTGTATAACGTTTTATCTCTGTTAATCAGCGTTTTGCAGAAGGGCATATCTTCTGATTGCAAGACGCTCATTACATCAATCTTTTCCTTGCTTTCAATGCTAACGATCTCTTTGCGATATTTTGATGAATTGTACTATTTTAATAATTATAAAGTTCTTGGGGACACAGAGGCATGGCATTCTGCTCATGACAAGTGGATGGGTGTTTTTGATACTCTATCTTCGGAATGGTTTGTTGAGAAGCTACAAGATTACGGAACATTTGAAGCAAAGCTTAATACAATAGGGGTTGATGTTTATTATATTTCGCTTCTTGACCAAGTTATGGAATTAAGGCAGGAAGTAGAAGATAACCAAGAACTTATTCTTTCAATTGGCGACTTAGAGGTTCTACATGCTATCAGAGAATTCAGTAATCGAGAGGTCAAAGAAACAATAGAAGCCGCATTTAGGGACGCTTTTGAAGGAATTGATGATCCATCCGCGGTTGAAATACACAAAACTGCCTTACAACAGGTTGCATTATTATAGTGTTGTGGTCCGCAATGAATATTGATGTAAAGAACTCTTTGGATAGGCTATATCTGACATGCAATCACATGCAATCGATAATGCCCAACAACAGGCATAAAAGCATATGGACGATGGTTTTGGAGGATATATTTGAGTTCATTAATACCATTTCAATTGCTGGATCGGATGAACGAATTGCCCTTTTTTGTGAAGTGTATCTAAATGAACAATGCCCAGCACATACTTCAAGCGGCTTAAAGCAAGAGCTGCCTGAAACACTTGTGCTTTTCTGTCAAGTTGATAACAGCGTTTTTAAAGGTCAAACGATCAAGATGACGGGTGTCTTTATTTCATTTTTGTCGGAACTAGGTAAATCTTATTTACTGAGCAAGTTTGATAAAAAAGACATAGATTCGCAGAGATTTACAGCATTAATTAAGAAGATGAACGAATATGTTTCTGACCACGAAATGCCAATGGTAAACGGATTAAAAGAGATGTCTTTTGACCAAGCAGATGTTCCCAGATCCAGGGAACGTATCTTAAAAAATGACGCAGAAGGGGGATGGACAATTCAAGACACGCCTTCTGAAACCGAAGAGAGCCTGCAGGAATTGCTTGATAACCTTGATCACTTAATTGGTCTTGCAGGGGTAAAAAATGAGGTCAAATCCCTGATTAATATGCTTCGAATTAAACAGATAAGGGATGACCGAGGATTTAAAACAGCAAATGTTTCAAAGCATTTGGTTTTTTTAGGTAATCCCGGAACAGGTAAAACAACCGTTGCACGGCTTCTTTCGGGGATATATAAGCAGCTTGGGGTCTTAGAAAAGGGTCAATTGGTGGAAGTGGATCGTGGAGGATTGGTTGCCGGATATGTTGGTCAGACTGCTATAAAAACCAAGGAAAAAATCGATGAAGCAATGGGAGGCATCTTATTCATCGATGAAGCTTATACGTTGGCAAAAGGTGGAGCGGACTTTGGGCTGGAAGCAATCGACACTATTTTAAAAGCCATGGAAGATAATCGTGAAAACTTTGTAGTGATTGTAGCTGGTTACCCCGGGCCGATGGAAAGCTTTCTGGAGTCTAATCCAGGTTTGAAATCAAGATTTAATAAAAACATCACTTTTGAAGATTACTCTCAACAGGAGTTGTTTTCCATTTTTAAGTCATTTTGCAATAAGTATGGCATGGAATTAAGCATTGATGGCGTTCAGTACTTAGAACAATACCTTAAGAGCCTTTGCATGAATAAACCAGAGAATTTCGCAAACGGTCGCGAAATGAGAAACCTATTTGAAACGGCGATAGCTAATCAAGCCAACAGACTGTCATCATTATCTAAAGTTTCAGATAAAGAGTTGAACGAGATAACAGTTGCAGATCTCACTGTCTGATAATGGATGAATTTACAGCTTAGAACCAGAAATTCTCATTTTAGTAACTACTCTTTGCAACCAGTCCAAGCGGGGAGCAGGGAATGGGGAGCAGGAAAAAGGAAACAGAAAAAGTAAAAAAGGTAACAGGAAATAGGTAACAGGAAATAGGAAATGGAAAGGGGGTGAAGGAAACAAAAATAGGAAATAAAAATTTACAAAAGCAGTTGGTTTTTTAATTGACAAGAGGTGTGCAATTCCGACTATAATATGCTCAAGATGACAATATCACCTTTTACCCCAAAAAACATCATGCTGATGCCCAATGTTGCTGTGCCTCGGGCTAATCTTTTGGCTGAACGAATCCGTGCCTTTTTGCGGGGCTCCGGTTCTGAAGTTAATATCTTCAATTACAACTTTGAAGAACCCGGCGCATCACCCGATTTGACCGGTATTGACCTCCTGATTGTTCTCGGAGGAGACGGCAGTCTTTTGAGGGCAGGGCATTTTTGCGCACCGC
>CAZTEP010000242.1:0-2708 GCA_964612325.1 uncultured Anaerolineaceae bacterium | reverse complement strand
GGTTTGGAATATGCTTGACGGTTCGATAGGGGTGACCTATAATGGATGCGCATTAATTCTATTAATCAGATGATTGCTGATGAACACTGAAAAAATGACCTTACTCAATTATTTAGCCGACGCGACTAAGAATAATCAGGAAATTCCCAGTATAGCAGAACTTAGCAATATTTTAGGTATTAGCATTGCCAGTGTGCGAGAACAGTTAGAGGTGGCGCGGCAGTTGGGTTTTGTAGAAGTCAGGCCACGAACTGGCATTCAATGTAAAGAATTCTCATTTGCTCCTCTTCTCAATTTAGGAATGGCTTTTGGTTTGCGCAAGGAACCTAATTTAGTGTCTGATTACATTGATTTGCGAGCTCATCTTGAGATGTCTTATTTCGATAAAGCAATAAGTTTGTTGGCTGATGAGCAATTTGACTATATGCAGTTTTTAGTCGATGTCGCGTTTCGAAAATTACAACGAAAACCGGCTATAATACCTGTGGAAGAACAAAGTGAATATCACCTTACCATTTTCAGACCTTTAGCCAACAAAGTGCTTACAAATTTGTTGGAAGTTTATTGGGATTTGGCATCGGTATATGGTGGAAAACTCTTTAATGATTTGGATGAAATGCTTTCAGCATGGAGTAAGCGTCAGTTTATTGTGGATGCCTTGCGAGAAAAGCAGTTTGACTTAGGAAAAAACGCTCTTGAAAGCTTGCTGGTGAATCCCATCAAGCCAAAAGAAGCAGAAATTAAAACAAGATTCGAATGAAGGAGAGGACCAGGAATGGTAATGACTGAACTTCAATCCAAAACGGGACTTGAACCGGTTGTCAACGATTTTTGTATGACAGTTTGCACGGTGAATGGCTCGGGTAGTGCAACGGCGAATAATATTATTTATCGCGCGTTGTTCCAAATGGGAATTCCTGTATCTGGAAAGAATATTTTCCCATCCAACATCATGGGCATGGCAACATGGTTTGTTATCCGTGTGAATGACGAAGGCTTTACTGGCCGAGTACCTCATGATGACATTGTTGTAGCAATGAATCCAAGTACTATTGTCAGAGAAATGGATTTCTTGCCAGAAGGTGGCGTTATTTTTTATGCTGACCATATCATGATTCCAGAAGGACATCGTGAAGATTTGATTTACTACCCGATGCCAATTAAAGAGCTGATGAAGACAGTAGATGTACCACGCAATCTGGTGGCATATATGGAAAACATGCTCTATGTTGGGATTGTTTCACAAGTTTTGGGCATTGAATTGGATGAACTCCGTAAATCCGTTGAACATCATTTTGCATCGAAACAGAGCGTTGCGGAATCAAACTTTGAACTAATCAAATTGGGTTATGAGTGGGCAGCCGCGAACCTTGAAAAACGAGACCGCTTTGTGGTCGAACGTCGCGAAGAAATGCCCGACCATATTCTAACCGATGGCAATACTGCTGCGGGTATTGGGTCTTTGTTTGGTGGTTTACAGTTTTGTTCATGGTATCCCATTACACCGGCAACAAGTATGGTTGAAGCAGCTATTGCTCATGTAGATGAATTGCGAAAAGATCCCGTTACCGGTAAGACAACTTGCGTCATCCTGCAGGTTGAAGATGAACTTGCTGCAGCTGGTGCTGCTGTTGGTGCTGGATGGGCTGGTTTGCGTTCAATGACCTCAACTTCTGGCCCGGGCATTTGTTTGATGTCTGAGAACATTGGCCTGGCTTATTTCACGGAAACGCCGATCGTCATTTGGAACGTTCAACGTGTTGGTCCCAGCACGGGTTTACCTACCCGAACAGCTCAAGGCGATTTGTCTTTTATGTACAATATCGGCCATGGTGATGTGAATCACATCATTCTCATTCCAGGCACGGTTACTGAGTGTTTTGAATTCGGCTGGAAATCACTCGACATTGCAGAACGTTATCAAACACCAATTTTTGTTTTGAGTGACCTTGATTTAGGAATGAATACCTGGGTGACCGAAAAATTTGAATTCCCTCAAACACCAATTGATCGTGGCAAGCTTATTTGGGAAGAAGAACTTGAAAAATTTGAAGACTGGGGACGGTATATGGACATTGATGGTGATGGTATTCCTTACCGCACCGTGATGGGTAACCGAAGTCCACGCTCTGCTTATTTCACCAGAGGTACTGGTCATGATGTTTATGGTAACTATAATGAGGATCCCAAAAATTGGTCTGACATGTTGCATCGTATTGAAAAGAAATTGAAAGGTGCGACTGAAAAATTGCCTCAGCCAATTGTTATCAAAGGCAAAGATGCCAGGATTGGTCTTATCGGGATGGGTTCTACAAATGATGCTATTCGCGAGACTCAAGCAGTACTTGCAAAACATGGAATTGAGACAGACTATATGCGCATCAGAGCCTTGCCAAGCAGTCGCTCAGTGCGTGAATTTATTGAAGAGCATGACCGAACTTATGTTTTGGAACTCAACCGTGATGGTCAATTGTGTGAAATCCTAAAGTTGGAACTTTCGGATATTTCTGAAAAACTTATTTCCTTAACGGATATCGGTGGTTTACCGATGACTGCCGTTTGGGCTGTTGAAAATATCTTAGCTTCGGAGGAAAAAAATGCCTAGCACCGTTGAAAAGAAAGTTGAACATAATCTTGTTGGTTTAACCCTTAGTGATTACGCTGGTAAAAAATCAACCTTATGTCCGGGTTGTGGTCATAACGCGATT
>CAZTEP010000241.1:0-2719 GCA_964612325.1 uncultured Anaerolineaceae bacterium | reverse complement strand
CACACAAACTGCCTAAGCCCAACAATGTGAACAGGCTTTTCCAGAGCGTACCTTCGATTTTTTTTAGTTTGGGTTTGAAAGCAAGCAAATAGACCAGGGTGTAATAAAGCACTAACCAAAGCGCGTTGAAGCGAGGCAATTGCCAGGCGGTGGGCGCTAAGCTTGCCAGCCAGGTTACCATGCGGTTGGTATAAGCCACAAATGGCCAACAAAGCCAACTCAAAAACTGACCAAGCCGTACCGAAAAAAGGCCTCCTATTAAAGCCAGCAAGCCTAAAACCATCACAATTGGCTGTAGGGGCAAAATGAGCGGATTGGCTAATAAGAAAAGCCAGGATACTTGCTGAAAATGATAGATGATGAGGGGCAGAACCAGAACCTGGGCAATCAGGGTAATCAAGAAATATTCGCTGATGAAACCAGCCAGTTTTCTGGCTCTTTCTTCAGAAACCCGAACCTGCAATTTTTCTTCAACCCAGGCTTGAACGGGCCTGGCAAACAGGGATAGCGCGAGGGTGGCCATAACCGAAAACTGAAAGCCAATATCCCATGGAAGATGCGGGTTAATGAGCACCATGATAAAAATACTCAATCCAAGGCTGTTTAGCAGATTGCCTCGGCGCGCGATGCTGCTGCCAAAAATGGCAATGGCACTCATCAAAAACGCGCGTGTGACCGCTGGCGCGCCACCCACAAACAGTGTGTAAAGAGCCAGGACCCCAATGGCGATGAGCCCACCACGCTGGCGCCCCATGTGGCGGCGTAATATCGCGCTGACCACAGCAGCCAAAACTGCCATATTGAAACCTGAAATGGCAATAATGTGGGATGTACCGGTGCGTGAATACGCTTCGGCCAGTTGACTTGAGATGCCACTTTCATCACCAAGCAGGATGCCACGCAAAAGCGCGCTTTCAGGGTTTGGAAAGTTGTTCTGTAAAACCTGACTGCTCCGCTCGCGCAAAGCATACAAGGCGCGCAAAAGAAAACAGCCATGACCGCTGCTCAGCGTTTTTACCGCGCCATATTGACTGATGGAATGGGTATTCTTATGAAAAAGATACTCGCGATAGGAGAAAGAGGAACCCTCTGGAACCTGGTTAAGTTCGCCATAAACGCTGATGCGGTCACCGTAATGGTAAACACTGCCAAGAGGAACCTCAACCAAAAGCAACCCCCGGAGCTTTTGCGCGCTGTTATCACTTTGAAGCTGTTTTATGGAGGCAACTTTTACCGTTAGTTCAATCACATTTTGTTTTTGTCGGGGAGGCTTAATAACCAAACCACTGAGGTTTACGGTTCCCTTGCCGTTGTAATAACCAATGTCCTGGGGCGTGCCTTTGGGAAGCGTGAGTAAATAAAGCGTCGCGCTCAGGCAAAGTGTAGCGATAACCAGGAATAAAGACAGTTTGCGAGGGTTCTTTTGGCGCGTGTTTTTGATGATATCGATAACAGATAACAAGATGCTTAGACCAAGCGCGATGAGACAAAGGCTTATTTGGGGTTTGAAAGACTGCGCCATAAAAGGCCCTGCCATTGCCGCGAGTCCGAGCCAAAAGAAAGGCATAAATGCTGGCAACCGAATTTGATCTGAAAGTGGTTTTTTGGGGGGCTTAGGCGTTGCGGAATCTGGCGCTATGGTCATGATGGGCAGCTGTGTTGTTTAAGGCTTTGGATAGTGGCTTTCAAGAAAATTCGTCAAGCCAGTTAAGGCATGTTGAGCCATTTTATTTTTTATAGTTATTCTGTCACCATCAAAAACAGCGTGATGAGTGACCATGTCTTTTTCGTTGCTTATCGCCAGCCAGCATGTGCCAACGGGTTTTTGAGCCGTGCCCCCACCTGGGCCGGTGATGCCACAGATGGCCAGGCCGATGTCTGCATTCAGAATTCGCTGAACATTAACAGCCATTTCTGTGACGGTAGCTTCACTCACCGCGCCATGCTGTTCAAGGGTTCGGGATTTGACCATGAGGATGTCGCTGAGGGAATCGTATGAATATGCCACAATCGAGCCGTTAAAAAAAGACGATGAGCCAGGCTGGTCGGTAAGCATGTTAGCGATCAGCCCGCCTGTGCTTGTCTCAGCAAGGGCGAGAGTGAGCTTTAATTCGAACAAATTCGCACTTATCGTCTTACATAGATGAGTAGTTTGAAGCGCATGATTGTTTGATTCAAAATTTGGTGCTGATGGGCACATAATGTGATTATTTTACCTTATTCTCTTTGATGAAGTTGCTTAAATAAAACAACACTTTATTTAATTAGACATTTATTCCTATGAAAAATTATTGGCAGAGATAACGCCCAAGAAATGAAGCATGAAAGCTTAAATACAGAAAGCTGGTATATCGCAGTGAACATAACAGCTTTCCGTTTAAGAACAGTCCAATTGGGTGCTTTAGAAACGCGTGTTTCTTTACTTAGCTTGATGCTTTTTTGTTTTGTTTTCCAAATACGGCTGGCAGGAATGGCAGGACCAAAACACAAACCGCTGCAAAGGCGATGAAAGTCCAGCGGAAGCCGGCGGAATCTGACAGCGCGCCACCCATCGCCAGGCCAATACCCTGACCAACGTTCGTGAATGCCATCAAAATGGCAAACATCGAAGCCGCGATGCGCGTATCAGTAACACCCATACATAGCGCGAAGGTAATGGTTTGCGCGGCGCCATACGCCACGCCATAAAGCACCACCAGGACAATCGCCATGATGAGCC
>CAZTEP010000240.1:0-2721 GCA_964612325.1 uncultured Anaerolineaceae bacterium | reverse complement strand
CACCAGGCAAGCACATTTTGGCCACGGGTTATGTTACAGGACAGGTGCGCCTGTGGGACGTAAAGACCGGCAAGATGCTTGTTGAACACAGAGAGAATGAACTAAAACTTGAAGAGCTGAAGTATTACCGTGGTGAAAAGGGAAAAGCAGATTATTTTCTGTCGCTGTCTCCCAAAGCGATTTGCTTTTTTGATGCCCAAAGTGGGGAGCTCGTGCGCAAGCTGAACGCGCCAGAGGGAGAGGATTTTGAAGACGTGGTCTACAGCCCGGTTCTGGATGAATTTACAATATCCTATAGAAATCGCGCAGTCTCCTCTTATAAATTTTGGGCCTCAGCACCATACTTTAGCATCGAACGAAATGTAAGGCTCATGGAGTATTCTCCCGATGGAAAGACTCTGTTACTTTACCTTCATGGCGATATAAAATTGTTTTCCGCCGCAACGCTGGAGGGATGGAGTGACGGCGAGCTGATTTTATCATTGAGCAACGTACAGGAAATCGACAACTTTCACGCGACCGAGCAGGATCACGTTAACAACCTCATCTATGTAATTCAAGATAATAATATGGCGTCCTATCAGGCTTCAAACAGTATAGGCGTGCCAGGCATAGGATTTGTGGATGAAAACGGGAATCAGAAAAGCCCAGTGTTTTATCGCTTCAGCCCCGACAGCAGCCTGTTTATGGTCGTATACAAGGAAGGCACAGCTGGTATTTATAATACGCAGACAGCTGAGTTACTGGCCACAATCACGCACGAGGGTCTGGCCGCGACAAACCTGGAGGCTGGTTTTTCAAGCGACAACCGCTATATATGGTTTTCCGGTTTGCTGTTCAGACCGGTGGTGCTGAATTGGCATACCAAAGAAGAAGTATCTCCACCCTGGACAGATTTACCAATAGATTTTAACGGGCTGGTATCGCCCGATGGACGTCGCTATATTTTAAGCCAGGCTCACTTAACCGCGGACATCCCGCCCTATACCGCTGAGTTTGATGTATTGACTGGGGAGGAGCTGCACCGAGTGGATTTTGACATTAGCAGGCGTGGCTGGTACTCACCGGACGGCAAACAAGTCGTGCTGGGAGACCAAAACTGGCTTTACGTTTTAGACGCGGAGGACTGGCATATCCAACATAAACTGCGTGGTGCTTGGAATGAGTTTTTGCAAATGAATTTTCATTGGGTAAACATTCGGGCAATGAGAGCGCTTGAACTAACCACGTGGATTGACAAAGATACCGGAGAAGGTAACCGCGTCGCGGTTGCCGACCTTGCTACTGGCCTGAGGTTATGGGAAATGCCACTGGACGGCATAGAAGTGGTTGACGCGGCACTGAACGGCGATGCGAGTCTTGTAGCTGTTTTGCTCAGCTCACGTCGTGTGCAAGTTTATGAGGTAGATACAGGAGCCTTGCGCTATAATGTGGAGCTGCCAACCAACACCTCGGAGCTGGCCTTTAGTACAACAGACCATATCCTGCTGATAAACCGAGGCGGTATTGCCCTTGAGTTATGGAATTTGGAAGCAGGGAAACCCTTTGCCTATTACGATACTGGCGAGGTTGTGGATTTGGGTAAACGTTACGGTTTCTCACCTGATGGCAAGTTGCTTGTGATGGAGGAGTCCAAAGCTTATGACCTCCACCTGCGTCCCTGTGACAGTTTGGAAAATGTCGTGTCGCGGATGCGGCGTTGGCTGGATGGTAGAACCCTCAGCGCGAGTGAAAGACAGAGCTACTTTTTGACAGATTAATTGTACTGAATTGATCCTCAATACGGGTATATGCCTTACCCTTGTTTTTACGCCATTGGAAAGTGACATAATGAAGAATTGACATCCTTCAATGGGTCAAATTGTCACATTTCACAAAAAACAGCTATCAGACCCCTTAACGCTGTAAGCGTGCTCGGATTGTTTCTTTTGCCCGGGCTTGCCAGGCTTTATTCAAGCTCTAAACCCTCAGCGTTATACCAAAAGAAATCATGCTCTTCGCAGTAGGCGTTAATCTCTTTTACCAGTTCCCGCCCCGCGCGATATTCTAATAGAAATACCGCCAAACCGCTGGCCTTGGCTTTGGTTAGGTAGGCTTGAAAGTAAGCCTTTTCTTCTTCGGTCTGCTTTCCGTAAGTGTTGTTTTCAAAATTGATGCTGGTAAAAACGGTTTCCTGATTAATGCCATCAAACAACGAAAGCGCGATGCCTGCATTGATGCACTCGGAGACAAAGGCATCCCCACCATTGATGATAAGGGTAATGTCATAAGTTTTCAGCCCTTTTAGAATAGCGACAAGCCCTTCAAAGACCTCGCGGGTCGGATATTGATAATAGACATCAGCGTTGTCCAAAAAGAAACCATCCAGCCCCATCTCAGCATACTCTTTTCCCAGTTCGTCAATGATAAAGCCCTGCCATACAGGAGAACTGACATCGACCCACTTTTCGTCCGGCCAGTTTTCATAGACACTTAGTGCTAAATTCTGAAAACGCGCGTAGTAGGGGCGATAGCTTTCAATCGCCCCGATATTGAGATAACCATATACCGTTTTCCCATCTGCCTGCAGTTTTTCAATCTGCTCTTCCGTAAACTCGGAGGGCTCAATGACCACCATGCGGTAATCATCGAGTCTATTCGCCTGGTCGCCATTGATGCCAAGAAAAACGCCATAGTCCTGCACAGGCTTTGGCTGCATAGGCTTTGGCGCGCATCCAGTCA
>CAZTEP010000239.1:0-2727 GCA_964612325.1 uncultured Anaerolineaceae bacterium | reverse complement strand
GCGCCGAAAATGCCACTTTGTACCTTAATCCCAAAAGAGCGGACTTGTTCAATGAAATACGCAACCAAAGGCTCAGCAAGTTCGGGCCTTGCCGCGTTGATAAAGCTTGGCCGTCTTCCGCGACTGGTGTCGGCGTGGAGTGTGAACTGCGATACAACTATCATTTCCCCTTGCACATCCATTAATGACCGATTCATTTTGCCGTCTTCGTCCGAAAAAACGCGCAAGTAAACCACTTTTTCAGCTAACTCGCGTGCTTTTTCCTGGTTATCCTCGTGGCCAACGCCCAGAAGCACCACATAGCCCAAGCCAATATCAGCAACGGTTTTTTCATCAACAATCACATTGCCTTTTGTCACTCTTTGTAAAATCGCGCGCATTTTATCCTCTAAAATTGATTTGCTTTGATTATAGCGCAACTGGAAGCATTCCGCGGTTATAATACTGACATGCCAATTGCTACTATGCCACCTGCCAATCTGGTAATGACCTCACAATCTTATCAATCTATGCTTGAGCATCTATGGCAACAAGAAGCCATCGCCTTGGATACCGAATCCAACAATCTCTTTGCTTATCAGGAACGGGTTTGTCTCATCCAAATTTCCTCTACAAAACAGGATTTTTTGCTTGACCCCTTCGCTTTTGATGAATTGGAGGAATTGGGACACTTGATGGCTGATGAGAAGATTCAAAAAATCATGCACGCGGGGGATTATGATATTTCAACCCTCAAACGTGATTATGATTTTACCTTCAAAAATGTTTTTGATACGATGCTGGCCGCGCAGGCAACAGGCGAAACAAACATTGGTTTGGGAACCTTGCTTGAAAAGTATTTTGAGATTAATCTGAGCAAGAAATATCAGCGCGCGGATTGGGGAAAACGACCGCTTGAACCGGATATGTTATCTTACGCGCAGGCGGATTCGCATTATTTAATCACTCTTCGTGACTATTTGGTGCCGATCTTAGTGGAGCGTGGCTGGTATGAATTGGTTTTAGAAGAGTCAAACGCGATGGCAAAACTGATACCACCGATGCCACTGCACTCAGAGAATGTTTGGCGTATCAAAGGAAGCCGCAGTTTGAAAAGAAAAGAACGTGGCTTGCTTGAGCAACTCAATCATCAACGTGAACTTGTGGCTAAAGATCTCAATCGACCGCTCTTTAAAATTTTTAGCGACAAGGTCTTGATACAATTGACTGAAGAAAAGCCAAGCAATCTGGACCAATTGAAGGAACTTAAAATTCTTTCATCACGTCAGCTTAAGAAGCATGGCCAATGGGTTATTGATACGATCAATCAGTGGCTTAAGAATCCAACTGTTCTTAAACGGCCTGATGTTTGCAAGGTAAGAGAACCGGAGCTCGGACGCCGAAGCAGTTTGCTTGAATGGCGAAAAGAGTTGGCTAAGCAAGAAAATGTTACGACTAATTTAATTCTTTCGCGCGATTTATTAGACGCGATTGCTAAACCCAAAACGCTCACGATTGAAAGCCTGAAAGAAATCATGATCGATTATCCCCTCAGGTTCAAGCGTTTTGGTAACCAGATTTATGAACACCTCAAAAGGAGCGAAAAATGAAATTAACCGTTTATGGCGCAGCAAAAACTGTAACCGGTTCTATGTATCTCATTGAACATGGTGGCAAAAAACTGCTTTTGGAATGTGGTACTTTTCAAGGCAAACGCAAGGAATCTTATTATACGAATTTAAACTTCCCCTTTAATCCCGCGGAAATCGACGCGATGATTCTCTCGCATGCTCATGTTGACCATAGCGGGAATATCCCCAACCTGGTCAAGCAAGGGTTTAAGGGCAAAATCTACGCCACCAACGCCACGGTCGATTTGGCGGATATCATGCTGCGCGACTCGGGACATATCCAGGAAAATGATATTAAATACCTGAATAAAAAGCGCCGAAAAAAGAACCAACCCCCTTTGGAGCCCATCTACACCCAAAAAGACGCCATCGTCGCCATGCCTCATTTTCGCATGGTGTGGTACGATGTGGCGTTTGAGCCTATCCCAGGGATTAGCGCGCGTTTGGTTGAGGCAGGCCACATCTTAGGCTCGGCTGCCGTGGTTTTGGATTATCAAAACGATGCCGGCGAAGAAAAACGGTTATGGTTCTCGGGGGATATCGGACGCTACGATATGCCCATCTTGCGTGACCCTGTGATGCCTTCTGAGGCCACGACGCTGTTGATGGAATGTACTTATGGCGACAAGCCCCATGCGTCCATTTTTGATGCCTATGATGAATTTGTTGACGCGGTTAACCGCACAGTCAACCGGGGAGGTAAGGTGATTGTGCCGGCATTCGCGGTGGGACGCACCCAAAACCTGCTTTATTTGCTGAGTGACGCGATTGAAAATGGCGACATCCCAGATATTCCGGTAATCGTGGATAGTCCTTTGGCGGTAAACGCCTCGGATATGTATCGTAAACACACCGAATGTTTTGATGATGAAACCTGGCAGTTCATCGCTGAGCACCGCATGCAGGGATTGGATTTTCATAACATTCTCTTCACGCGCAGTGTGGATGAGTCAAAGGCGCTCAACGACTGGAACGAGCCCATGATTATCATCTCCGCTTCGGGCATGGCGGAAAGTGGGCGCATTTTGCACCATCTGCGCAACAACATTGAAGATGGGCGCAACACGATTTTGATTATCTCCTGGCAGGCGCCTTATACCCTGGGCCGACGCCTGGC
>CAZTEP010000238.1:0-2737 GCA_964612325.1 uncultured Anaerolineaceae bacterium | reverse complement strand
CTTCCGATCTGCCACAGTATTGAATTATCTCAGCTGTTAAACCACGTTCTTCGTGCAACTCTCGTCTCGCCGCGTCAAGCACCGATTCCCCCATCTCAACATGTCCGCCAGTCCCATTCCACAGGTTTGGCCAAATCTTCTTATCAGCTGCACCTTTTAACAACAGAACCTTGCCAGAATCATTGACGGCAAACAGCAACACACGTGGTATCAATGTGTAGCGTTCGCCGTCAACACCCTGTTTTTCTACAGTCATAAATACGCTTAAAAAGAATCTTTACAGATTAGTGTAAGAACATCGGCAAACCAAGAATATTCTTGATTTTTGGTCGATAATTAGCGGCATCATAGTAAAGGTCAACGTCCACTTTTCGTTTTCCGCTGGTAACCATTTCGAGTGGCACTTCGGAGTAATTACCGTTCGTTATTGAAACCATGTTGCCAAAATCCTGCCGTTTGGTCATCTGCATAGCTAACGCGCCATAGTTCATTGCAACCATACGATCGAGCATGTCTGCCGGACCACTTCTAAGCAGATATCCCAACTTTTGATACATCGTATTGTTGCCAGTGAGCAATTTAATTTGTTCAGAGAGTAAATCGCCGATACCACCTAATTTCTTGTGGCCATAAGCGTCCTCTTCACCTGACTCAACAATCAAACCACTGTCAGTCACGGCACCTTCAGAAATCACACAGATTGAATAATGTGATGGACTGTCTTTCTTATCTTTAGCCAACATCTCGCTCAGTTCAACCATATTGAAAGGTACTTCACAGATAACAGTCCGATCAACATAACTTAGATATCCGGTAATCAAACTCGTTTCGCCTGAATTGCGACCAAAGAGCTCAATAACACCAATACGCTCGTGTGACCCAACCGATGTTCTGAAATTGGTAATCAATGAAACAGCCTGTGTAACCGCAGTTGAGAAACCAATACAATAATCAGTGCCTAAAACGTCATTATCCATCGTTTTGGGAATGCCAACCACTGGGAAACCCGTTTTGTGTAGTTGCACAGAGTAGCTCAAAGTATCATCACCACCGATTGTAATCAGTGAGTCAATGCCTAAGTGTTCCAAAACCTCTAAAATATGTTCGGTAAAATCCAAAGCACCGGTCTCCGGATTAACTAACTTGCCTTTTGAGGATCCTTTTAAGAATTCAGGGACCTCATGGGGTCGCACATGGGAAGGATTGGTTCTTGATGTATGTAAGAATGTCCCACCACTGCGATCAACACGACGCACCATTGCAGGGGTCAAAGGTCGAATGTAAAGATCATGTGCAGCCTGATTACCAATCTCATAATTTAAAAGTCCTCCCCAACCCCGTCGTATACCAATGACCTCATAATCATCTTCACAAGCGTTTAGGACAACAGATTTAATCGCAATGTTCAAACCAGGAACATCACCGCCACCTGTAAAAATACCAATCCGTTTTTTTGCCATAAAAAGCCTCCGTTTAAAGTGATTCGATGAGAGCGTTTGAGCTTTTCAACGCCCACCATCTAAAGTATTGCAAGCCAAGAAAAACAATTCCTGGTAATAATAAAATTAAAAGTGTCGATTCAGATGCCGTAAACGTCTCTTGTGCGAAACCGTTAATCCAATAAGTGACCCCTATTCCAAGATAGGTCAACCAAGTAACAATTCTACCAGAAACACGCCATTTTTCATTTAAATATTTATAAACAGTGAATAATGGCATACACAAAAGCATCACATAATTCAGTGGTAATAATGGGTTTACAGCATAAAGCAAGACCAAAGTCAAAGCTAACTTCCATTGCAAACCACGTTGATCGCGAGCTGGCAAGCCATACCATTCAATCAAAAGATAAGCTAATGTTGCGACATGCAAACCAATTGAAATTTGTTTACTCGCGCCAGGAAACAGTTCACTTAATCGCATCAAACCATTGTCAATCCAGGTAAATCCAGGATAAAGTAACAAATAACTCCTAAACCAATCCGCAATCCAACCCGGGAACAAAATCAGACCTATGATGACTAAAAAAGCGATTCCAACAAAGAATACTTTAAGTAAAGAATAATCACGTCGCGCGCCCATCCAAATCATAAAAAACAATGCCACGAAGAAACTTACCGGCACCATCGCGAATGCGACAAAAAAGACGACCCCTGCCATAGTCCCCTGTTTGTTCATTGCCAGGTACATTGCCCATATCACCATAAAAATGTATACAGGAAGAACACTCGCAGTTAAAACCATCTTCAAATTCGGATAGAAGAAAAGCATGCTAACACAAATAAGAATGCTTTCAAACACTGTAAGTTTTAGTCCTGCTAATTTCAGGCTTAAAAAAGCACTTAAGATTATCACCAGCTCTAAAAAGGTCATCCAAATAGCTTTGGCAACCGGATAAGGAATAAAACTCAGTGGGATATAAAACAAAACATAACTAACCATATCGAAAAAACGGCCCTGATCAATTCGCCCTGGTTCAACCCCCATTTCATTCATCAAGGCCAAAGTAGCGTCGAATGTTTCATCACTGTAAGGGGATAACCCTTCCTTCATCCAAAGCTTGGCAGCAAAATATCGTGGTGCAAAGCCATCTTGCATCTTGTACTTTTTCGCTAAGCTTAAATTTAAAAAAGTGGCACCCACCAATGCCAAAATAATAACAACCGGCATCCAATAATTAATGGTCTTTTTTAAGCTCACTTATTACCTCTTTCAATAAAGCGATTCTATCAGTTAG
>CAZTEP010000237.1:0-2737 GCA_964612325.1 uncultured Anaerolineaceae bacterium | reverse complement strand
GGTATGACTGAGATGATACGCTAATATTTTGCATTTTATGGAGAGGTGATACCAAAACCGGAGATGTGTTGGACAGCGGGAGATTCAAAGGTGCGTTGTCAGGTGTTTTTAAAGAGACACTTAAGTTTATTGAACGAAACACAAAAACAGGCTGGAAAAAAACACAAAACGGCGGCCGTGAAGAAATCCGTTCCTATCCAAAAGAAGCATTGCGCGAGGCATTGGTAAACGCAATCGCGCACAGAGATTACGCTATTTCAGGAACGCAGATAGATGTTGACATATTCAGTAACAGAATCGATATTGTTTCGCCGGGCTCGTGGTTATTGCCAAGACCTTACGAAGAATATCCTATAGGTTCAATACCTTCCATCCGCAGAAACACAATAATTGCTGCATGTTTAGACGTAGCAAATCTGATGGAGCGTGGCGGAACAGGTTTTCAAGCTATGATTAACAGCTACAAAGGTTATGGAGATGAAAAGCAGCCTGGTGTACTGATATATCCCGGGTTCTTGAATTTGCGTTTGTTTGACCTTCTTTTTCAGGAAGAGTCCTCTTCTGAAGAATTAACAGATACTGAAAAGGTATTAGAACTATTGAAGGAATCTCCAAGGTCGGTGAAAGACTTGCAAGCGGTGACAAGATTTAAGAGCAGGAGCAGTTTTTTGTCAGAGGTATTGAACCCACTGATAGAGGAAGGACTTGTTTATCGTGAGGGTAGTGCAAAATCGCCAAGCGCAGTTATAAAGTTGAAGCAAAGGAGTTAGAGATTATGGTAACGAAAATTCAGTTTCCTAAAAATTTAAACCGAAATTCGCAGGAGGTGTAAGAATGAGTGATTATCTGAAATTTAATCAAGATAGATGGAATAATGTTTCGAGAAATAAAGGTAATCCATATACTGTTCCAATCAGTCATGAAGAACTTATGGAAGCTAAGGGTAAGCCAATAGAGGTAAGTTTGACTGTTGGAAAAGTTGTTCCCACAGAATGGTTTGATAAAGCGAAAGGAAAGAAAATTTTGGGATTAGCTTGTGGAGGGGGTCAACAAGGGGCAATCTTTGCAGCGAAAGGATTTGAAACGACTATCATGGATTACTCAGAAGAACAACTTGCATCCGATAGGCTGGTAGCCAAAAGAGAAGGTTTACCAATAGCAACGGTGCAAGCAGATATGACAAAAGAATTCCCCTTTGAAGACGAGAGCTTTGATATTGTCTTTTGCCCTGTTTCCAACGCTTACATAGAAGATTTAGAAAATATGTGGACCGAGTCATACCGTGTATTGAAAAAAGGCGGATTGCTGATGGTAGGTTACATGAACCCATGGATATATATGTTTGATTCCGATGTGGTATGGGATAAACCGGACGAGGAGCTTACTTTGAAATATAGCTTACCGTTTAATTCGAGAAAATTGGAAAAAGAGGAGATTATCACGATAAATCCGGAATATGGTTATGAATTTAGCCACACTTTAGAAACTCAAATCGGAGGGCAATTAAAAGCCGGTTTTGCCATGATTGATTTTTATGAATCCAAAGATTCAAGGAATAGACTTACAGAATTCGCTCACGATTATATCGCCAATCTATGTGTGAAATATTAGTTAATTATGCGCACAAAGAACAGTTTTACCCCTGATGTTAGACAAATGCTATATTCGAAAGAGGTTGATTTTACTGGGCTTTATGAATGTAAAAACAGCCAAAAACGGCGTTTTGTTTTCGACTTCTCCTCAAGGGAAGTTGTCATAATAATGCTAAAGGGGGGACTCAGTAGCGAACAGGGCTTCAGAGCTTCCAGAAAAACTAAAACTGTAAATTATGTGCTATAAGGAAATGAACTGCTTACAATTTGTAAGCAGTTGAAAATGAAAGCAACAGATGGAAAAATGAGAATACTGATGTTACAGATATGCAAGGCATTTTCCGAATCGTTCAACCTATTCCATCACCTAAAGCTGAACCCTTTAAAATGTGGTTGGCAGAAGTGGGAAAAGAAAGAATCGATGAGATTATCGATCCTGAATTTACTATCGACAGAGCTTTGCAAACATATCTTTAAGAAGGCTTTTCCAGAAAGTGGAATAATCAGAGACTTCAAGCTATACAGGATAGAAAAGAATTAACGGATGCTTGGCAAGACCATGGAGTTAAAGCAGGGGCTGTTGCAGACCGCTGATTAGAATATGTGGAGGATAAAGGCATGGACATATCATTCAAGTGTGATAATCAAAAGTTCAATTATAGAGTATGTGCCATGATGATTTTTGATAATAAAATTTTAGCAATTCGTGATGATCGATCACCGTACTTCTATCTTCCGGGTGGCAGGGTAAGTATGGGTGAGACTGCCGAGCATGCAGTTGTCAGAGAGGTACAGGAAGAACTGGGAATAACACCGAAAATAGTGCGACCATTGTGGCTGAACCAGGCTTTCTTTACAGAGGATGTTGATCATCTTGATTATCATGAGCTATGTGTATATTTTTTAATGGATATATCACATACTGATTTATTGTTAAGAGGAGAACGGTTTGAATGGAAAGAAAGAAAGCGAACTCATATTTTTGAATGGTTGACGTTTGAACGGATAAAAGACGAGTACTTCTATCCCCTGTTTTTAAAAAAAGAAATATATAATCTTCCAAGAGAATTTATGATTCGAACGGAAAAAGAATAAAACAGCAAAATCCCGGTTTGTTGTACCGGAAGTCGTTAGACCCCTGATGT
>CAZTEP010000236.1:0-2749 GCA_964612325.1 uncultured Anaerolineaceae bacterium | reverse complement strand
CCAAAAAGTGGAGGCAGGGATTATTGAAAGAAATAAGCGGTTCGGAAACCATTGACACACCACCGACCCTGTGGCAAAAATGATTGACGAAGGAGCCAATTATTATTCTTCTAATTTACCTAATCCAACAATGATTAGCAAGCAACAAATGCAAGAATGGGGGTTTCCTGTATATGTCGCTTTTGCTGATAATAGTGGCGTTCATGATTCTGTCAAGGCTATAAAAGTGGCAGAAAAAAATGTCAAAAATATAACCGCTAAAATATGGAAAAATGCAACTCATTCGTTACCCATGGAATATTCAGAAGAATTAAACAGCGAAATCCTACAGTTTATTGAAAAGAATGGTGACTATTAAAACTAAGTGATACAACATTATGGCATCTAGTAAAGAGTATTTAGATTTTATTTTAGAACAATTATCCGATTTGGATGACATAAGTTACGGACCAATGATGGGAGAATATATTCTGTATTACAGGGGGAAAATTGTTGGTGGAATATATGATAATAGATTTCTTGTGAAACCTGTACGATCCGCGATCGATTATATGCAAGACATAAGATACGAATTGCCGTATGAGGGTGCAAAAGAGATGCTGTTGGTTGATAATGTTGACAACAGAGATTATTTGACAGGATTATTAAACGCTATATTTGATGAATTACCTGTTCCGAAATCTAAAAAGAAGAGATTGACAACCCCCATTTTAAGGAGATAACTGAAGTTTTAAAAAAAGACCTAACATGCATAATAAACTCATTAATTATTTTCTACGGATTACAAACTTATCCATTAATGAAATAGATGTGTTGACTGAAGGTATGCTAATTAAAGAATACCCCAAAGGCAGCTTTCTTGTTAAAGAAGGACAATTAAATATTGACACCTTTTTTGTTCTTGAGGGCTGTATTCGTCAGTTTAAAATAATTGATGGGAATGACATTACAATGAACTTCTTTACCGAAGAACAATGGATTATATCGAATGAACTAGTTGAAATACAATCACCGTCAGATTATTACTTAATATGTGTTGAAGACTCATCTGTAGTTGTGGGGAACGAACAAAAAGCACAAGAAATATTTAAACAGTTTCCACATCTTGAAATTGTCTCTCGAAAGATAATGGAAACTGTTTTTTTAGAGCAACAGAGTTTTTTGACTACATTTATCACCGATAAACCTGAACAAAGATATTTAAAACTCTTGAAGTCACGACCTGATATTTTTCAACGTGTGCCTCAATATGATATTGCTACTTATATCGGGGTAAAGCCCGAATCTCTAAGTCGTATAAGAAAAAAGATACAACAAAAAGGTAGAAACAATAAACATTAATAGATTTTTGGGGATGTTTTTTTCTTCGAGTCAGTTTTCCATCTCAGAGCATCAATGGTAATAAACGCTGTTGCTCCAATTTCAAGAGCTGAAAATGCTGCATAATACGGAGTAGGCTTATCAGAAAACAACGTGGCAGACTGTATTAATGTCATAGCCAGTCCCGAAGCAAATTGAACCCATTTTAAAGTCTTGTCATTTTTGATTATTTGAGGTAAAAAAACATTGGCAATTGGAATCTGCATCATTAAAGCAGCTCCAGTTAAAAAATCAGGGGTTATCTTCATACCCCCAACTTCACCAGTATGGTATTGTGAATGAAGGTCTTTGTCCATAAAGGCAACCAAATCACAATACAAATAATTCAAAGAAGCAAAAGCCCAAACAGATGAATAAATATTTCTCCTGTTTTTCTCAAAAAAATTATCCTTTGTTAGTGATAAATTTTTGTTCAGATTCTCCTGAAAAGAAAAATCTATGTAATCATTTTGCAAAGAAAAAATTCCAGATTCATCAGAAATTAATTTTGTCCGATTTTGAAATGATAAATTTGATAATTCAATTTTATCACTGTTAACAGCTAACAATGTAATGTTTTTAAAATCAGTCGAATCTAAGGATGCGTTTGATTCTGTGTGCGTAGTGCAGGAATCAGAATTTGACGAAATGGCAATCAAGCTATCAGCGACATTTATTTGTTGTGCTGATAAATTCGAACAAAGGAGAGCTAAGCTCAATCCTAGAACAGAGATTTTTAAATAAGTCATGTCTTTGAATTTAAAATGTTTAACGATATTACAAAGTTGAAGCATTCGTCAATAAAATTCATTGACTTCGGTTAAGAAATAATCTGATTTACAAAAAAGTGTAGGTTCAAATAGTAAATGAAACGCTAAATAAAATAATAGAAGGTGATTGTATTCAAATGCTCCATTTAGGCAGTTATGACAGTGAACCTGAAAGTTTTAAGCTTATGGAAAGTTATGCTTTACAAAAAGGTTTTAGAAGTAGGTCAAAAAACATCGTGAAATTTATCTTAGCGATGCAAGAAAAGTTCCCGCAGATAAATTAAAGACTGTATTGAGATTTAGTGTTGAAAAGAAATGAAATAAATTAACACGAACCGTCCACATAATGTATAAAACATTGCGGCTAAGTAGTCACTTGGATTATTCGACAAAATTAATACAAAGAGAAAATTCTATGTTAAAACATTTCTTATTTTTTATACTAGTAATAGCATCTTTAGGTGATTTGTTAGTACCTGTTATTATTGGAACGAAATATCCTAACTATAATCATTTAATCCAGACAATAAGTACTCTTGGGACGAAGAGTAGTCCTGTACAACTATATCTAAATAGGTCTTCGTGTGACCTTCAGGTCATATGAAGACCAAGTTGTACTA
>CAZTEP010000235.1:0-2753 GCA_964612325.1 uncultured Anaerolineaceae bacterium | reverse complement strand
TAACACCGAATTCAAACCCGACCGTTTTAGAACTCCACCCCAAACACAAATCCGACGTTATTTGGGAGAAGCAAGCGATGAAGAGAAGCAACATTATCTTGACCTTTTACGACAACGCGCGACAAGCAAGCCTTTATATTTCGTGTTGCAATTAGCTTTAAGCGTGCTCTTTTTTGTCTTGGGTCTTGGCTTTAATCTCACACTTCTCACCTTTGTGGCTGTGTTAATAACGCCTTCCTTTAGTCCTGTGCTGAGTATGGCATTATCACCCGCGCTCAGCTCACTCAAAAAAGCGGGGGTATCTTTTCTCATTGTTATCGTCATGACCTTAGCGCTCTTTGGCGCTGGATACCTGAGTACCCTGCTCAACCCCTCTACCGATGTCTTCCAGGCAATGCCTTTAGCCTTTGTTCTCAACAACGGGTGGATTGAATACGCCGTATTAGTTATTGTCGCCATCCTTACCGCGCTGATGTTCAGCAGGCATAACCCGATGGCCCAGCTCGGAGCTGTTGTCTTTAACCTGTTTATCTTCATTCCCTTTTTGCTCGCCGGTTGTCAATTAGGACAACTCAACTTTGCCGGGATTTTGCCCTTACTCACCTTGACTTTTCATCGTCTGTTTCTCATGTTAACCCTGATGGTGATTGTATTTTGGATATTAAAAGTGAAACCCAAGGCCTTTGTTGGTTATTTGCTGTTGATTCTGTTTGCTGGTTTATCCGTTCTGAGTCTTTATGAAACGCTTAATAAAACCTTGAGCCTAACGGTACCTGATGAGGTTTATTACAAAATGGTCGAAGTAATGCCTGCTGCGGAAAACCAACCGGAAACAAACGCTGTTCTCACTGATCAAAAAGGAAGGATTAAATCTTCTGAGGGAACAGGTTGCCGCCTCTCCCCCATGAGCGATATCGCCTCACACATGCTTGAAGAAAATAAAATCGTACAACTTTATGGTGATGAATATGATTTTATGGATAACATTTATTACAAAGTGCGCTCAGAATCTGGTGAGGATTGCTGGGTCAACAGCGGGGATATCGAACTCTTAGAGCCTTAATATCGGTTAAGTTTTAGGAATTTTTAGAATCTATTTACTCTACAATCAAATCGATATTTTTCAAACTGGCCCGAATCATCTGACTGTCATCACATTCAATTACAGCCACCTTGCTTTTTAAACCACTGGCGAAAACGTCCATCGCCTCAGGCAATTCCTTCACCACCCCAACAATACCTGTATAAGGATGACCACGCAAACGTACTTTGGCACCGACCTCAAGTTTTGTTTCCTTTTTGAAGAAACCGAGATCCGCTACCTCAGATTCCGGATTAAACAAAACTGGCCTAAGTTCACAGCCATCGACATCTTTTTGAGCAATGATATAAGCAGATTTGTCTTTCATCACTTCAAACAAAGCCAAACTTAATGGGTCAGCCGAAAAATCGCCAAAGCCAAGCAAGCTCATCACAGCCACATCGCTCTCAGCAACCAAGCTAATCATCTCAGATTGCAGACCGGGCAAAACAATACCAGTTGGCTTTAAGCGCAAAAGCCGTCGCAACTGAATTGCTGTGGCTGACTTTTTCAAAGCAATTATTTTATCTTTCACCGATGGACCAGTCACAGCAAAGCCAAACTTGTCGATATCTTCCACAAACAGAAGGTCACCCTGAGCTGAAACACCATTCGTCCAGGCACCCTCAATCACCGAACCTCTAAACGCCATCACCGCGCCACGATTTGGCAATATTTCAACGACCGTGCCGGGTGCCGGCGCGTAGACCTGATTCTTTTGTTGTCCAAGTGCTATGGTGATACGACCTTCACGCAGTGAAACCACCTTGCCATCTCCCGGAGAGCGGTAAAGTTGCGTAATGAACCCGTCCTTTTGAGCAAGCACATCCCCTTTGCCAATCACATCGCCCACCAATCGTTTAATAAAACTTCCCGCCTGTTGTGGGCTCACCCGAAAGTGTGCCGCGATGTCAATGACTTCAAAACTTTCAGGCAATCGACTTTCAGCAATCAAATCGCCTTGGTTTACAAATTGGCCAACCCGCGTCAAAACACTGCCCTGCACCGGCAAACAAACGTCGCGCAATACCTGTTGATTTTTTCCAATAACCACAGTTTGCATATTATGCTCCAATCCCCCATAGCCAATCGCGCCATTTTTCCGCGCGTGAGGCAGCTCGCTCAGGCAGTTCCAACGGCCGGCCTCGCGAATCGATAATCAAACCCAGTTCAGACTCGCCAACGTTAATCCAACCACCCAAACCGCGCATCCCCATACCGATATCGCTGTCACGGCCTGGTGCCAGATAAACGCGCGTATCAGCTTCATCTCCAAGGTCAAACTTTCTAAGCTCGCCAATTTTGACACGATGATAGCCGCGCGGTTCGTCATCGCCAATAACAATTTCAAGCTCTAAAACAGTTTTGTCAGCGTCCTCATCACTATCCACGCACACCACAGAACTGAGATGACGCAAAGAATCAAGCTCCAGGAGTTGCACAACCAACAACGGTTCCAGTTTTGCCAGGGTACCCAAAGCACGCAGGATTTGTTTTTCGTCCAGCGCGAAAGTGCTAATGCCATGTGGCATCATGCCATCTAAACCGACCATTAAGCTTTGATGGGCCTGGAGGTTTTCAGTAATCAATGCGCCACTGAGAATAATTGGGTCACAGGCTTCTATCAATCCCTTTTGCTCATCAAACCCAAGAGAAGGAGATCGGAAGAGCG
>CAZTEP010000234.1:0-2756 GCA_964612325.1 uncultured Anaerolineaceae bacterium | reverse complement strand
TAATGCCATTTTTTTAGATGGATACTGTAATGGTAAATTCGTCCGATCTCTTACAACTTGCCTTAATTGTTCCGCCATGTTTTTCCACAACGGCTTTCGCGATAGATAGACCGATACCATAACTTCCACGATGATTTCTGGAAGCATTACCCTGATAGAAACGGTCGAACAGGCGATGAATATTTTCTGGATCGCAGTAATCACACGTGTTGCTTACTTCTATTTCAATATTTCGACCTTTTTTATGGACTTCCAGATCAATTTTTCCGTTTTCATTGGAATATTTAAATGCGTTATCCAATAGAATAGACAGCATTTGCTGGATGGATGCCTGGTCTCCATGAAAACCAAGGTTGTCTTCAATGTTATGGTGAAATTCTTTGTTTTTTGCATGAGCAATAGAGGAGAATTGCTCTAAAACTTCCCAAACAGTATCACTTAAAGAAAAATCAGCCATCCTGGAAAATGGTTGTTCCTCGTCCAGACGAGAAAGTGTGATCAGATCACCAATCAGTTTAGACATTTTTTTGGATTGAAACTGGATGTTTTCAACCCATTCGTTTCCTTCCAGATCCATAGCGAGAATGTCAGCGCTGGTGGAAATCGCTGTCAAGGGTGTTTTTAATTCATGACCAGCATTGGTGATAAATTGCTTTTGAGCTTCAATATTACGAATATAAGGGGCAACCGCCCGATGTGACAAGAAATATACCAACAGGAAAACGATACCTAAACAAATGATGGCAACCAATCCAGTGATGAATAAAAGGGACTGGATGATTTGTAATTCTCTTTCCGAATTCAGAAAGTATATATCGGTAGAGGAACCTGATTGCGATATGCGGTATCGATACCCTTGTATATAGCCACGGGTCTTACTCACTCTCAAACCCGCCAAGGCCTTTTCGGCGTAGGAAACCGCCTCATCTCTGGTGATGGAGGCAATAAAATCCTGATTTACGTCTTTTAATTTGCCGTCCTTGTCGTAAGTGACAGAAAAATAACGCATCATATGTTGGAATTCGGGAGAGAAACGGACAAATGGATCGGGAATGTTTGATGGTATCGGTGGAACCAGTAGTTTATCAATCTGTTGGTTTAATATCAGTATTTCCAGGGTGTTATCCTGGTTTCGCGTTACATTTTGATAATTCCAGAAATTGATCGTGAATAATACAACCAATACCACGACGGTAATTGCGATCATGGCTAAACTGATAAAACGCCAACGAAGTTTTTTAATCATTTTTTCAATTCCAAGGTATATCCAACCCCACGAACAGTTTTTATCTCAATATCAGCTTCTATTTCCTCCAGTTTTCTTCTCAGAAAACCAATGTAGGTCCGTACAACTTCGATGGAGGCATTGCTATCCCAATCCCATGCCGTTTCCATTAATCTTTCTGTTGAGAAGATCTGTTTGGGATAGCGCATAAATGATTCGATGAGCTGGAATTCTTTATTGCTCAACCTGGTCACTAAGCCTTTAAACGAAAGACAATATTGCTTACAATCGAGAATTGTTTCCCCAACAGAAATTTGTTCTGGTGTGTAGGTGCCGCTTCGGCGTGTTAGTGCTCTTACGCGAGCTAAAAACTCTGCCGTCGAAAAAGGTTTTGGTAAATAGTCATCAGCACCAGCATCCAAACCTTCAACGCGATCTTCGATTTCACTTTTGGCTGTTAAAAACAGGGCGGGTGTTTTAATGCCAGAGCCGCGGGCTTCTTTTAATACCGATATGCCGTCCATTCCAGGCATCATAATGTCAAGTATCAGTACATCATAAGAACTTACATGGATGAAATCCAGTGCATCATTTCCGTTATGCACCATATCCACCGTATAGTTTTGTTTTTCAAGCATTACCTTCAATGCTTTGGCAATTGAGACTTCATCTTCGGCAATTAAAATGCGCATTGTGTACCCTCCGATTTCTGATAGTTTAGCATACCTTGATCAGTTAAAACGAACCTGAAAAATCTATCGAATTCTATGAAAAAATTATCTTACAAATTAAATTTTACATTCTCTTAACTTTTTCAAGTTCATTTTAAGTTTAGTCGGTATTCTTATAGCCAGTAAAACGGAAAGGAGCAATTGATCAATGGAGCTACAAGGTTTTTACAGACACGAATTGAAATATCAGATCAATTTTGCAGATTATCTTGCAATCCGTCAGAGGATCTTACCAATCATGAAAGTTGATAAGAATACTGATGACAACGGACGATATTTCATTCGAAGCATCTACTTTGACAATATTGATGATAAGGCTTTGCGAGAAAAAATAAACGGAGTGCAGAAAAGAGAAAAGTTTCGAATACGTTATTACAACGATGATCTTTCTTTCATTTCCCTGGAGAAGAAAATGAAACAAAACAATCTCTGCAGGAAACTAAGTGAAGAAATCACGGAAGATGAGTGTCGGTCGATATTAGATGACAGAATCGATTGGATGATGGAACACCCCTCAGAACTTGTCCGAGAATTTTACTGCAAGATGAAGATGCAGCAACTAAGACCTGGGGTGATAGTGTCTTACGTGCGTGAGCCTTATGTTTATGAGGCTGGAAATGTACGTGTTACATTCGATTCGAAGATCAGGACGAGTCTCTATCATAAGAATTGTTTGGAAAATGAGATAGAGGATATCCCTGCAACAGATAGCCCGGATCAAATTGTCATGGAAATAAAATATGATGCCTTCTTACCAAAGGTGATTCAATCCCTAATTCAAACAAATAACATTCGTCAAC
>CAZTEP010000233.1:0-2761 GCA_964612325.1 uncultured Anaerolineaceae bacterium | reverse complement strand
AGGGACATGGCAATATTATCGCAGGCTTAGAAGCCGGCCTTTTGGGTGCCAAAGTCGGCGAAACCCGTGAAGTGCACGTTTTGGCAGCCGATGCTTATGGCGAACATGACCCAAAACGTGTTTTGCCTGTCAACCGCAGTTCCTTCCCCGAGGATTTTGAGTTTAAATTAGGCGAACCGATGCGCATTCGCGATGCCAGTGGTCATGTGTTCCAGGCCGTTCCTCTCGCGGTTAGCGAAGAAACAGTCGATTTGGATTTAAACCATCCCATGGCTGGAAAAGATCTGGATTTCAAGGTGACTATCTTAAGCTTACGCGAAGCCACCGAGAAAGAAATTGCTAATGGCAGTTTGCACTTTGGCGGATGCGCTGGTTGTAGCCAGGGTTGCGATGATCCCAGCACTTGTGGTGGTTAAACCACATTAGAAGTAAATTAAAACTAAAAGAGCCACATGCGTGGCTCTTTTTTAGTGTTTGAGTTTCGTTATGCTTTGTTTGAGGTGGCCGCGTGGATAATTGCGCTAATCAAGCCAAATAACACACCCGCAACAGGCCAGATAATCCAGGTTTTGTCCCAGCTGCTCGTAATGAAGCTCCAGGCAAGATACACAACCACAATCAAAATCCAGTATGGTGAAGCCCAACGTTGAACAACCGATTCACTCTTCCGACGTTCAATTGTGTAATCGCCTTCATTGAGTAGCTTATCATATGCACTTTGCATAGCGCCACCGGAAATGAAGAGCCAAACACTTATGCCAATAATCAGCAGCAAAAGACACACAAAGCAAACCAGCAAGGCTTCATTATCTTCATACAATACGCCCGCGACAGTTAAAGCAGCCACGGCCAGCAGTATCAGCCCCACGCCGATAGAAATTTTGCGCATAAGTACCGGGCGGTGGTTTTCTTTGGCTTCTTGTATGAGCAATTTGTGGTGTGGGTCAAGTTTGACTGTTTTCTTCTCGAAAACCTCGTACTTTTCATTGGCTATCCCAGTCATAACGAAAAGATAAACCGCAAAAGCGATAAAGATAAAGAGAAGTCCAAGTCCAACGGCAAGGTAGATCTTGTTTGGTTCGCCATTTCCTGAGATCTGAGAGAATATTCCTTCAGAAAAGCTGGAAAAGAAAATAATAGAAATGACCCCAAGCATGATTGCGGCAATACCGCCACCAATCATGTTAGCAGCCTTTTTGGATTTTTGGATGAAGGTTTCACCTTCGGCAACCGTAACGGAGACGAACTTGTCTTCGCTTGAGGCTTGCTGAAATTGGTTCGAAATGCCTAATTCTTCAGCGAGTTCGCTAAGATTACCGAATTCGCTGATGACCTGCCCGACCGCTTCGTTATCAGAACGACCTTCGGCGCGCAGCTGATTGTATTTGTCCTCCATCATTTGCCCGAGCTCGCTTTTAGCGCGTTTGACTTCTTCGGTTTTGGGCAGATGAGCGAACATGTTATCTAAGTAATTGAAAATCGCGTCCATTTTTTTCTCCTATAAATTTATTAAATCATTTGATGAATTGGTCAACAACTTTTTTAGTGACCATCCATTCTTCTTTCTTTAGTTGGTAATGGGTGTGCCCATGGGGCGTTAGTTCATAGTATGTGCGGGTCTTCCCACCGGTTTCAGTGCCTGCAAAAGAACGTAAGTAACCGTTCTTCTCAAGCCGGTTGAAAGCTGAATAAAGTGTGGTTTCTTTCATCGTATATAAACCCTGACTGCGTTCGGAAATCTTGCGCGAGATTTCGTAGCCGTAACTGGGTTCATCCAAGAGTAAGTACAAGATTATTATATCAGTATATCCTCTTATTACATCACTGCTTATCATGTTTTTATCCTTTCAAAAGTATTACGTCTGACGTTGTAACTACTATATCACACGTAGTACGTCATGTCAAGTACTTTTTAAAGAGATTTCGAGGGAATTTGAGGGATTCTTTGGGTTTTGCTTGTAAAAATCGCGATTTTCGTCACTGAAAGCATCTTAGCTCAAAAAATATTCAAGGTTAAATTAAAACGCTACTATGGAAAAAGGAAAAAGTATTTATCGTCTCTTTTAACTTCTTATTTCTTTGGAGAAATTCGCAATCCGATGACCGCTAATCTTAGGTTGGCAGTATTGCCAGCAAATAATTTCCTAAAATAAGGCTGAGCAAATTGCCGAAAAAGGCATAACTAATGGCTTTCCATTTGTTTTGTTCCTTTAATCCAAGAGCAAAAGCAATCAATTCGATGATAAAAACACCAATTGCGCCATACCAGAAGAAAATAATGCCATAGCCTGCAATTCCAAAAAGCCTAATACCGATATACAAGACACTTTGCGTTATCAGGTTCACAATAAAGAAGATAATCCAACTCCGTTTTTCGCGATAGCCAAAGAGATAGAACACAATACTTTCAAGGAGTAAAGTAACGATTATCTGCAGACTGATTGAAACAGGTGCTTGCCAGGCAGGCTTTCCTTCAGAAAGGGTTTGCGATTCGAGATCAAGCGTATAAAGCATACCGAACTTATAAAAGATTTCATCGGGTAAAGAGAGTTCAAAGTTGTAGTCTTTTGACTTGACAATTAACATGCCATTGCTATAGAGCTTATAGTCACGCCAAAAGTAATAATCCATAAGACGAAACTCAGATTCCCAGGCAACATCGCGTCGTTCGAGCACTTTTGTTTCAGTGACGGAACTTTTTATATAGCGTGCAGATAGCTGGAGGTCTGACGGTGAATTAATAACAATAATGGAGACTATG
>CAZTEP010000232.1:0-2767 GCA_964612325.1 uncultured Anaerolineaceae bacterium | reverse complement strand
GACGCGACGAGCGCTTTGAGTCCGTGACTCTCAAAGTAGACTTCCACGGTTTCATCGCCAAATTCGACCTTGCTGCTCTTCACCACCCCACGACCGTAGGTGGCTGGCTCCATCGCACTTTACCTGGCGCGCCAGGCGCGGGGATACCGGTCTAGTTTCCTTCCTTAGGAAAATTGAACAGAGTATTTCTTAACGCTTCTATCTCATCTGGTAATTCTTTTAGTACTTCCCAGTGAATAATCTTTGTTAAGTGATCTAAAAGCCAATCACCAGATTGTGGTATGAAATAATTTGCTTTTTCGACCAAAACGCCAGTCTCAGTGTCATACGTAAAAACAATTGCCTGTCCAATAATTCGCTCATTGACACCTTCTATTGTGCCGATGGGCATGCCTTCGCCACTGTAATTCATTTGAAAAGTGACTTCATAAAATCTTTGTTCGTTCTTTTGGAAAGTTCTGTCTTCTAATTCTTTTAAATTAGACATCATTCCAAATAATTCATCGACCTCGCGGTGAATAAGGTAATCGACCGGGTTTATGACTGGCTCTTGATAGGAGTAATTCTCAATAATTGCGTTTTCAATCCCTTCACGAACGTCCAGGGATATCCAGAGACCAGTATCATATAAAGCACTCATCAATAAAGGTGTTTGATTGTCATCAAAGGTTTGTAAGAAATCATTGCCGGTTAAATAACCATCTCCTGAAATATTGACGTATTTATGACTTATCTTGTGTAGTGGCATTAATGGAAAGAGTTCATGGGCATAGCCTTGGTCTGTTTTTCTAGGGAGGAATTCTTCGGAATCGGTTACATAATAGAGCCAACCGTCTTGATGTAGTTGATGGAGGGCTTTATCCCGCATAGCATGCATCTCATTGATTACTGTTTCGATATCAGCTTTCGTCTGCAGTCCTTCTGGTGGTTTCATAAATCCCTTAAGGTCAGAAAGTGCCATAGTAGGGGTGCTCGATATAGCAGAAGCATCGTCAATCATCGTAGCTTCTGTGTCGAGAGGTACAGGTGAAGTGGGTTGTCGTGTAATAGTAACGTGGGCTTCAAACCGATTGTTTTCAGTTGGTTGCGTTGTAATTTCTTTCTGTTGGCAAGATGCAAGCAACAATATAAAACTTAATACACATAAAAAATAATTCTTCATTGGAAGACGCTCCTCATAACAAGAATTAGTAAAGGCGCTCAATGAGCGCCTTTAGTTAACTTTATGTTAGTTGTAAACAATTGTGTAAGGCCCCCATGTTCCAGGTGCCCTGGTATCATTAAAATCGTGTGTTGCTTCAGTAACTCCAATCTGCAAATCTGTACCGCATCCTCCGATTGGCGTGGATAGATTGCTTGAGAAGTAAGAATGGCTTATATAGGCACCTGCTAAACTATTTGAGGAGTCTATGTATTCGGTGCCATTAGGACGTCTGCATTTGCTCGTTGTTGCCATCCAGCGCCTACCCAGCACGTTGATGGTAATCGCTGGATTAATCATTCTGCTAACCATGACTCCTCTGACGCTATACTGGGTCTTGCTGACAGTAGAATAAGCATTGGCAGTCGAGCTACCAACATAATTTGGCCACGATTGAGCAGAGGCTTGAATATTGTTTTCGAATAAGGTGCCTGTGGAGACCCCTTGTTCTTGCAATGCTTCAAACTCTGTGATGTAATGGTCAAAACTTGCCTTAACTTCCTCAGGCATCTCGCTTAATCCATTTAGAATGGTGGTGTAGATACGGCTGTAATAAAGCGTTTTGTTACCTTCATCGTCGATTAACCAATACTCTCGTCTGATTTGGTTGCCGTCTTTTACCCGATACATCTCTTCAATTTGCATGCTCGTTCCAAAAAAGTTTCCTGTCTGGAATCCCTCATCAATTCGTGTTATAGCAATCACTTTTAAGAATGATTCTTGTCCGTCTGTTACGCTATAGAATCGGAGGTCTTCAAAATCTTCTTTGGCTTCTTGAATCCAATCTTGAAGATGATTGACAGGGGCAATAATTTGATGATCTTGCTCTTTTTTGACCATGGCGTTTTGATACTCTGTCGTTTCCGTATACGCAAACCAGTTTTGTGCCAAAGCAGTCAGGTTTCCACCCCTTCCGTTTCCGTCTTCAGCAACAACCTGATACAGTTCGCCATTTTCTAAAGTGTCTGTTAAGAAAAAAGCTCCAAAAGCTTTCTGGCTTTGCTCGTCGAGAACTTCTTCCCACAGTGAAGTGATTCTGTAAGATGGAGAGCTTTTTTTCAGGTCTATCTCCGGATCATCAAGTTTTGTTGGATCCAGCTGTTCGTAGACTGTCCATTTCCATCCTGGTGTTTTATTCCATTCATGGAAATTGTTTTCCAGTTCGGATAAAATGGACAGAATTTTGGTTTCATCTGTGATTGGTTGGTTAGAGTTAGAATTGCTGATCGTATTTACTTCAACTGAAGCATACGATATGCTTGGGGTGAGACTAGAGATTAGGAGTGTAACCACTGTCGCAAGTAACCCCAATTTCAATAAAATGTGTTTTTGTTGGTTGGTTTTCATTTTTTCTCCTTTCTGTTAATGATGTTTCAACTCACCATGTCTTCAGTATACCATAAGGTAAAAATGACAAAAATTGAAGCATGTTCGAAGCGTAATTAAAAAAAGGCATTGATGAGAAAGTCAATCAACCTGAGAAAGAATAATTTATTGTAGTAACTCCAGCTTCGCCATCGACGCGACGAGTGCTTTGAGTCCATGACCCTCAAAGTAGACTTCCAC
>CAZTEP010000231.1:0-2784 GCA_964612325.1 uncultured Anaerolineaceae bacterium | reverse complement strand
GATATCTTTTTGGTCCAAAATCAGTGTTTGGGGTTTGCCGGTGGTGATTGAAAGCGTTTCAGCGCGGATGGCATCGCCCATGTAGGGTTTCCAGTCTTTGCGCAGGACAACGTAAGGCACGTTAGTGGCGCGCGAAAGCATATGCGCGATGGGAATGCTTTTTGACTCGGCGGTGAGAATCGTGTCGTAGTGAAAGTCTTTTAGACTTTTAGCAAGTTCGTTGGCGCAGGCTTCAACCAGCTCAACGTCGCCAAGGATGTTGAGAATGGCGATGCGCAGACCAGGTTTGACCTCAAAAAGGCGCAAATCGCGCTTTACGCCGGCGATTTCTATAGGATAAATATCTTGTTTACTCATCATATCTCCTTAATCGTGATGATGGCTTTATTATACGGCAATAAACGCGAGGTGACGGGTAATTATTTAAGAGTTTTTAATTTGTTTTTGGCTCATCTTGACGAGTGATTGCTTTAAGGTGCATGAGATGAATACCAATATGTCCGATTCCCAGAATCAAAACAGACACAGCCAGCACAATGTTTTTTCCATATATCGCTAAAAGCAGAAAAGCGATGATGGGGAGCGTGGCGCCAGGGACGGGAATGCCTATCAGGCTACTATAAAAATCATGCATGGTTTTTTCGCTCCTGAAATAGCGAAGCCAGTAAATTTTGTAAAGAATCATGATAACAAAGGATGCTACCAGCCACCATGACCAGTTCGACCAGGGTTTGAGGTTGAAGTCGGAGAAAATCAGCGCTGAACACCAAACCAAAGCCTGCCCGGCACGCTCTAAGATTGCAAGTACCTTGTTTTCCTTACTGGCATACTTCTCATAATCTTTAGGCTTGTTTTTTGTCCAAAGCAGGTTTGGAATGGTTAGCATCAGCAGATAAATCAATCCGACATAAGAAAAACCAAAATTCATCGTATTATTCCTTTAGGTCTCGAGAGATAACTCTCATAAATATTAAAATTCATTTTGGTTTGGGACATGGTGAGAAAACCATGTCTGAACCGACGTTTGATTTTGTAAAACCAGTTCGCTGGTGGTCTCCTGACAACCAGCGAAGATATTTTGTCACACTAAGCCTTGCTTAAGTCCTGGTATATTTTCATCTGTTCAGGCTTTCAATAAACGTTCTTATATCCTCGTTTATCTGCTCTTGGCGCAACTCATATACCGCATGTCCGCAATCAAGCTCGATCGTTTGTGCATTTGCCAAACCGGAAGCGTAATCTTTGAGTGCCTTTATCCAGCTTTCTCCGCCTGTTTGCGAACCGTCAGAGATAAAGATGAGCATAGGTACATCCGGCTTAGGTTTGCTGTTTATTATCTCTATAGCGCTTAAGATATGTTTTCCTTCATTACGAACGTTTTTATTTATAAGTTTTGTGTTGACAATGGCCCGGTATATTTCCTTTTCATTTTGTGTCAGGGGATTTGGCAGGGCACTGTTGGGGAAAAACAATCTTACTAATCCGATTTCACGCCCAAAAGCAATGAAATTTGTTAACAGATCTTTTGTCCAGCCAAAATCATCCTTACTATACGAAGCTGGTACAGACATATCAAGTCCTACGATCGCTTCTACCTCATTTGGATAAGTTTGAGCCCAAAGTATCGCTTCAATTCCCGACATCGAATGAGGGCAAAGAATAAACGGTCCCTCTATACCAGCCTTAGAAAGGGCTTCTCTGTTCTGCCTGAGTATCGTCTCAAATGATCTTTCACTGTTTGTCACATCGCTGAAACCGTAGCCGAATTTCTCAATAACAACCACTTTATAATCGTTGCTAAGCAGACTGTAAAGAGGCTTGTATTCAAGAATCGGCAACCCAATTCCCGAACCTGACATGAATACCAGTGTGCGTTCTCCCTTGCCCTCGGTGTAGACACTCATATTATGACCATCGACCTCGACCATCTGTCCGAGTGGCTCACGCAAGGGCTCTTCTATTTTGAGCATAATCCTGTGATAGATGAAAACCACCAGCAGAAATGCGACAAGGAGTATTCGAATGACGCGAGAGACTTTATTGTCTTTTTTCTTTTCTTTTTTCATGTGATTTTTACTCCATAAAAGCTAATTTGTTTTTCATTTCACTAAACAAAAAGTGATTTGTTCTCTTTCAAGTCATCATACATTACCCGGTAATATGACACGCTATTAAATTTCATGTTTTGTGGAGGCTTTAAAACCTTATTTGTTTTGATGTTTATTATATCATTTGCCAGGTTCGATTATTATCGGAAAGATAGATTAATGTATTAAACACGAGTGCCACGGACGCCGACCGTGGCACTGAGTATTAAGTAGGAGAAGAAGAGAAGTCGCCCTTTCGTATTCTATATTACAATAGACTTAGCATCGATGCTTGACGTTTAACCTACGTTTGCCCTACATTCTTGAACCCGATATTTACTTTACTCAAGGAGAGCCGAAATGAGCGCTAAAGATGAGAAAGCGCAGAAAAGGTCCAAACGAGTGCCTAAGCAAGAGTCTGATAATGGGGTTTATATTTTTAATACCCCTATTGGTATTTTTCGCATGATATCAAGCGCGGATTTGGTTTATGCGGTCGAATTGATTGATTTGGAGAAGATCGACTTTTATTTTGCTCCACCAAAGTTGCCTGTTCAGGTGGAAGTTGAGGCACAATTTCAGGCTTATTTTGCCAAAAAGCTGCGACACTTTGATTTGCCATTGGCGATGGAAAAGCTGGGTCCCTTCACGCAAAAAGTGCTGAATCTTTTGCGGGATTTGCCCTTTGGTGAAACCT
>CAZTEP010000230.1:0-2789 GCA_964612325.1 uncultured Anaerolineaceae bacterium | reverse complement strand
CTCTTGGTGAGATTCAGAACATTAATGTGAGCAATAATTCTTATGTCCAGCCTTATCGCATGGATGGCATGGGTGGTATGGCTATGGATATGGCGATGGAAACTGAAGTGCCAATCTCAGCAGGCCAAATTGTGGTGACTTATGAGGTTAATTTAATCTATAGCATCCATTAATTGTTTGGATGAAGGTGTTTAGGCTAAAACTTTACAAATAGTTAAAAATCTTATGTTAAAATGAAGCCATGACGACCTTATCGGACTGGCACAATATAAAACCTTTAAAGCTTGTAATCGGGTCTTCGCTTGCAGGCTTTTTTTATAACGCGCGTTGCTTTTGTTGTGCCAATTCCGGGTATGCCCGTACTTAATTAGTTTAGATTTCATAAAAAGGAATTCAGATAATGACAAAACTGAACGTTAAAGACTATCGAAAACCGGAATTTCCAATCGAAGACATGATCCTAAACCGTTGGTCACCGCGCGCGATGAGTGGCGAGCCAATCGAGGCTAATCAGCTGATGAGCCTTTTTGAAGCCGCGCGGTGGGCGCCATCTGCTCTCAACCTTCAGGACCGCTTTTATTTATACGCCTATCGTGGGACAAGTGACTTTGAACTTTTCTTCCAGCTTTTGGCAAAAGGAAATCAGAACTGGTGCGATAAAGCCGCGGTATTAATTGTCGCGTTTTCAGATTCACAATTGCCCGATGGCAAGCCAAATCCCTGGCATGCTTTGGATGCGGGACTGGCAATTGAAAACCTGCTCTTACAGTGTAGCGCGATGGGTTTGGTGGGACATCCCATGACGGGTTTTGATGCTGAAAGAGCGTCCCTAAATTTGAATGTTCCCAAACGTTTTGTGCCACAGTGTATGATTGCTGTCGGACATCCTGGCGACCCCAGCCAGCTTTCGGAATCCAACAGGGCCCGCGAGTTTCCCAATCAACGCAAGCCATTATCAGACTTCATTCGTGAAGGCAAATATCAATAGAGAGGTGAAAATGAAAGTCCATCCCCTTGCTGGAAAAACCGCGCCACACGAGGTTTTGGTCAATGTACCGGAACTCATCTCGCGTTACTACCTTGATAAACCAGAGTCTGGTATATCTGCTCAGGCGGTGAGTTTTGGCACCTCCGGTCATCGTGGCAGTTCGCTAAATATCAGTTTTAACGAATATCACGTTTTAGCAATCAGCCAGGCGATTGCTCAATACCGCAAGGGTGCTGGCATTACAGGACCTCTTTTTATGGGAATGGATACCCACGCGCTTTCTGAACCCGCGCTCTATTCAGCGATTGAAGTGTTAGCAGCCAATGGCGTTGAGTTGCGCTTGCACCAGGGCAATCAATACACGCCCACGCCGGTTATTTCGCATGCCATTCTCACCTGGAATGAAGCTCACCCAAAAAATCTGGCGGATGGTATCGTCATCTCACCTTCGCATAACCCGCCGCAAGATGGTGGCTTTAAGTACAATCCGCCCTCAGGTGGTCCCGCGGATACGGATATCACCAAATGGATTCAAAACCGCGCCAACGAAATCATCGCCAACGGTATGCGCGAAGTCAAACGCCTGCCCTTGCGCAAGGCGCTCGCGACTGAAACGACACAAATGCTTGATTTCATCAGCCCCTATGTGGAAGATCTGCAAAATGTGCTTGACATGCAGGCAATCGCCAATGCTGGTGTGCGCATTGGGGTTGACCCCTTGGGTGGTTCCGGCATTGCCTTTTGGGAGCCGATAGCCGAGCGTTATGGTTTGAACCTTGAAGTGGTCAACAAACGCGTTGATCATACCTTCTCTTTTATGCCCCTGGACTATGACGGCAAAATCCGCATGGACTGTTCTTCGCCTTATGCTATGGCGAATTTGGTGGCGATGAAAGACCAGTTCGATATCGCCTTCGGCAATGATGTTGATTTTGACCGCCATGGCATTGTTACGCCCAGTGTAGGCTTGATGAACCCCAACCACTATTTGGCGGTGGCGGTGGATTATCTCTTTAGCCATCGTCCGGACTGGGATGAAAGCGCGATGGTTGGCAAAACTTTGGTGTCAAGTTCGATTATTGATCGCGTCGCCAAGCGCCTGGGTCGCGTTTTGTGTGAAGTGCCAGTCGGTTTCAAGTGGTTCGTACCCGGACTTGAGGATGGCTCCATCGCTTTTGGTGGCGAAGAGAGCGCGGGGGCATCTTTCCTGCGCAAGAATGGCAAAACCTGGACGACGGACAAAGACGGCATCATTCTTGACCTGCTCGCCGCGGAGATATTAGCTGTAACTGGCAAAGACCCCGGCCTGCTCTATAAAGAAATTGAAGCGGAGCTGGGTCGCAGTTACTATGCCCGCTTTGAAGCGCCGGCCACAGCTGCGCAAAAGGACATTTTGAAAAAACTCTCACCGGCTCAGGTTCGCGCTGAGTCTTTAGCCGGTGACCCGATTTTGGCTAAATTGACCGAAGCGCCCGGCAACAACGCGCCCATCGGTGGGCTAAAAGTGGTGACCGAAAAGGGTTGGTTCGCCGCGCGTCCTTCCGGCACGGAAGATATCTATAAAATTTATGCCGAAAGTCTCAAAAGCGCAGAACATCTAACGATGATTCAAGAAGAAGCCAAAGAAATTGTCGATGCGGTTTTTGTGGGCTAAGGAATACAATTCTAAAGAATAACAGAAGCCTCTTTTATAGGGGCTTCGTTTTTTAAAAGACCTTTTTGCACTCTAATTTTGTGCGCTTGCAAGGCAATTAGCTCCGCGCTTTTCGTTAATATCAATTATATATTTCGTTAATACTTC
>CAZTEP010000229.1:0-2795 GCA_964612325.1 uncultured Anaerolineaceae bacterium | reverse complement strand
ATTTAAAATTTCAAGGAGATATCTGAAGTCAATAACTAATCAATCAATATCTATTAAGCATTGAAAGAAGTCTTAGAACTGGCGAAGGTCGTCGGAAACAGAAGAATAAAGAGATTATCAATCATCACTACCATAATTTATCTGTTGATATTTTGAGCGGGTTTGACGCGCTTCATCTTCCTCAGTATGCACTTTCAAGACTTCAAAAATGCGATTTGTTAATTATTGTTATTAGTGGTGGAGCGAATAGGGAAAAAGAAGGTACAGTTTCTTTTATATCACCTGGTAGAGAAGCAGATAGTTCTGATGATTATTTGTCTCGTCTTGTAAAGAAAACGTCCTATTATCGCCGTTATCAAGAAAGTCTTAAAAATCCTGAGCCCACATTTGAGCAACAAAATCCAAATGCAGAGAATATTGATAAAAACATTACTGTTAGAGAGCAACTTGATTTGGCTCAAAGAATCTCTGTTAATCTGAAAGATCCCAAACCGAAAGTGATTTTTTGTTTTTATGGTGTCGATTTGGATAATCAGACCATGAACATAGTAAATGATTCTTTAGAATTGAAAAAACGAAGGAAAAGACACCAAGAAAATAAGTATGTCTATGTATTGAATTATCCGGGATGGTCTCCCTACGTATCGGATGCATGGAATAAAATAGATGTTTTTCAGGTTAGAAAATTTGCTGGACTATTACTTAATGAACTTGAGAAAATTGAAAAATGGAGGTTGTCAAGCAATTTCAATAAATCGAACTGTTTGTTCAAATGGTTTTTTGGTAACGATCGCTTGAGAGAGTATGTACCTTATAACAAAACTTAGAGAGGCTTTGTTTGGTATCTTTAGTTACAGTTTGGAAGAAATCATGCATTATTAATATAAGAGACAATGATTAACATCCAAATTAGAATGAATAAATTGATTTGGAAAGAAACAGAAGAAAAGGATCTTATAAATTGAATTGCACAGAAAGATATGACATCGTTCTTTGGGGACCAACCGGGTCCGGTAAAGATTATTTAATGAACGGTTTTTTTCGCCAGGCACAAAATTTCGATTCCGAAGATGAATATAATTATAAACTGGTTTATTCCGAAGGAACTATTTCAACCCCTGGGAGTGTTATCAATAAAACGCCTCATTCGACAGAGAAAGAAGAAGCTGTTTGGTTCAATTTTTCAAGAGAACTAAAATCTTCATATAAGAACAAAAATCCCTATCATCATAATCATTATCATTTTGCACGGATTGTCAATAATAAAGGTGAGGATTTGGTCGGAGCGACACAAGAGCTCATAGAGCATAAAGGCTTTAGGGAATTATTGAAAAAAGCAAAATGTTTCATTTTGGTTTTGGACATTCCAAGTGAACAAGATACTCCTATGCCTAATAAAAGTTTGGTAGATGCCTGGGATGCTAATAGATATTATGAAAATGTTGATATGTTCTTTAAAGTGCTCGAAGAAGAGTCTAAAGGCAAAAGAAGAAATATTGCCATATGCATGACCAAAGCGGATAAGTGTGTGTATGATGGAGACCCGTGGGAAATCCTTGCAAAAAGATATAACAAAGATTTAGAAAAGCTGATTAGAATGAAAAAAGAAACCCATAATGTTGAAGTCTTTTATATTTCAGCAACAGGATTTCTTGAAGAATCAGAGTCAAACTCATCTTGTCCTTCAATTAAAACGCCAATAAACGCGGCAATGCCATTCTTTTGGTTTTTTGAAATGATTGAAAGGGAAAGACTGCATACTAAACCCAGATGGTTAATTACCGATCAAAGGCTATCAAAAAAAAATTACATACCTTATCCCAAACCAATAACAAATATCAGGCAACTTCGTCAGAAAATGGACGAAAAAACATCAAAAATGGAGTGATGAACAATGGATGATATGAACATAAACAAACCAATACAACAAAGAATTGTCCTTTTTGGCCCTACACAATCTGGAAAAGATTGGCTCGTTAGAGGGTTTGCAAAAGAGGTAGAACAGATAAATTTGAATAGTAGCTTGTCGTTTCATTATCGACTTGAAGAAATTATCAGTCCTGATGGAAAAGAGAGACGACCTGCAGAAGTCTTTCCTCCGGAGAATATTCCTGGGACTCAACAAGCTGTTGATTTCCCTTATGCTCTTTCAAGGAAACCTAAAAACGATAAAGACAAAAGATTTCAAGCCACTCATAATATTCTTGTTCATAATGATAGAGGTGATAATTTTATTAATGCGTTGCTTTATCCGGAGACGGATGAGTATAAGCAGTTGGTAAGTTTGATCGATACAACGCGGAATTTTATAGTGGTTGTTGGCCCACCTGAAACTGAACCTTTAAACTATCGTTCCCAACATTTAGAAGTTCCGGAAGATGATTTGCCTCGTAATCCATTCGCACAACCTCAGGAACAAGAAAGAAATATGTTTGATGCGTCGCCTAAGTATGATGTTTCCAGATTTACTGTGAGTAAGTATGAACGTTTTATAAGAGAGTTGTTGAGTCGGTTGAGAAACAAAGGACCTAAACGAAATGTCGCGATTTGTATGACAAAGGCAGATTTAGATGGCTTGATGTTGCGAGATCCTGAGGAGTACTTTTTCAGCACATTCTCGAATCTAAAAGGTGATATTGCGAGTTTTATTCATGATGGACATAAGCTCAAAATATTTAGAAGTTCAGCCGCTGGTATGCTCGAAAACATTGATCTCCAAGGAAGACGCATTGAAGAACCGAATATTGAAGACAGCATAGAAATTGGCAGCCTGTCCGCTGCTTGTCAATACCGCT
>CAZTEP010000228.1:0-2831 GCA_964612325.1 uncultured Anaerolineaceae bacterium | reverse complement strand
GATTTCGCGGAGTGACTGGAGTTCAGACGTGTGCTCTTCCGATCTTAAGAGACTGCCTGAACTATGACAGTCTCTTTCTTTTATTATGAATTAATCATTCTTTTGCTATAAGTTTTGGTAAATAATGAAATAAACCAATTACCGTATCAGCTGGTTTGCAGTTGCAAACCATAGAGCCTAAATGCGTTTCGCGTTGTTATTTCAGCAGTTTCTTTCACGCTCTTGCCATGCAATTTGGCCACTTCCTCAACCATTTTAAGCACATAAGCCGGCTCGTTGCGTTTTCCACGCAAGGGGTGAGGCGTGAGATATGGGCAATCCGTTTCAATCAAAATCCGATCCAAAGGCAAGGCCGCCGTGCATTCCCGCCGGTCAGGCGCGTTGTGATAGGTCACGGGACCGCTCACACCAAAGTAAAAACCAGCCTCAAGCAAGGGGAGTGCCTTCTCATAGCTATCGCTCCAGCTGTGCAAGGCTCCCGGTCGCGTTTTCTGTGGGTGCTCATCCGGCAAAGCTTCATGCCATTCAAGTAAAATCTCAACGACATCATCAGTGGATTTGCGACTGTGAATAACCACCGGCAATTTAGCCTCAGTAGCCAAAGTCAATTGCGCGCGAAAAGCTTCTTTTTGTTGCCAAACCGGAAAAGCATTCCAATGATAATCCAGGCCAATTTCACCAATCGCTAAAACCGTGGGCTCTTTCGCCAGAGCGCGCAATCGCTTTAATGACTTGGCATTCAGCTCATTGATGCGGTTAGGATGCAAACCAACATTAGCAAAGACAAAACCCTCATACTGTTTGGCAAGCCTCACCGAAGAGTCAGATGAGGCCATATCCGAACCGGAATTGATAAGCAACACCAATCCTGAGTCTTTGGCGCGCTGTATGACTTCTTTTAAGTCCCTTTCAAAACGGAGGTCATCTAAATGACAATGTGTATCTGCGAACATGCCTAAACTATACCACGAGGCGCATTGCAAACCATTAATCGGCTAATTTGATGCATTAATGTTAGGATTAAGTTAGTATAAACAAGGATAATACCTGATGCCTGATTGTTCAAAACGCATCAGCGCATCTTTTCAAAGGATTTTTATGAATATTAGCGCATACTTTTTTGGCTGGATTCTGGCTACACTTTTCGCGGCTTTGTTTCACCTCTGGCGTAATGGCGGATTTGGCAAACTGCTTTTCTTCCTCATCATCAGCTGGGCTGGTTTCTTTTTAGGACATTTGGCTTTCCATCAGTTTAATATCAAGTTCATGACTGTTGGTAATGTGCAAATTGCTGGTGGCATCGTGGGAAGTCTCCTTTTCCTCTTTTTAGGGCAGTGGTTTAGCAACATCAAACCCATTGGAGAATAGCATGAATCCTGTCATTTTTACGGATAGCAATTACGCCAAAGAAGGCGATCTCGTTCAACTGCAAGGTACTGGTCACCGCAGCCACCTTTTGGTATTGGAGGCAGGTGCGGTTTTACAAACACACCGTGGCATTATTCGCCATGATGATATTATCGGCACCCCTTGGGGAACACGTTTGGAATCACATCAAGGAAACCCTTTTTATCTTTTGCAACCCAGTCTTTCAGACCTCATCAAAGGCCTGAAACGAGGCACGCAAATCATGTACCCCAAAGAAATAAGCTACATCCTGTTCCATATGGGTATCGGACCAGGCAAACGCGTTTTGGAGTGTGGCACAGGTTCTGGCGGTCTGACCACTGCCTTAGCCTACATGGTTGGTGAGACCGGAAAAGTCTATTCTTACGAGCGCAAAGCGGAAATTCAAGCCGTGGCAATCAAAAACCTTAGCCGTTTTGGCTTTCAAAATCGGGTTGAGTTCAAAATCGGCAATGCTGAAGATGGTTTTGCCGAGCGCGATGTTGACGCGATCTTTCTCGATTTACCTAACCCACAGGATTATCTTACTCAGGTGCGTCAAAGTTTACGGGGTGGTGGCAGTTTAGGCATGATTTTGCCTACCTACAATCAAGTTGAAATCATTTTGCGCGCGCTCAAAACAGAAAACTTCGCGCTGGTAGAGGTAAGCGAAATACTACAGCGTTTTTATAAAACTGATTGGGCTCGCCTGAGACCTGTTGACCGCATGATCGCTCACACGGGTTTTCTCATTTTTGGCCGAAAAGTTGACCGGCTTGACGCTGAAGATAATGAAGGTGACAATAACGCCCTGACTGACGAGCGTGACTTTGACTGAACCAAAACTTTCCGACTGTGCTGGCCTGCCAGATGATCTTGCAAAAAAGCTTTCACATCAACGTCAACAGAATCCAGATTTAATTATCGACAAACGCCTAAAGCTGAAGGACAAGCTTCACCCCGCCGCGGTACTCATGCCCCTGCTTTGCCACAATGGCGAATGGCATTTTTTGCTCACCCGTCGCACAGAAAAGCTATGGAGTCATCCGGGTCAGGTTGCCTTTCCAGGCGGTGCTTGGGAACCTGGAGACCGCGACCTCATCCAAACCGCTTTGCGCGAAAGTTTTGAAGAAATCAGTCTGCTCCCTGAAAGTGTCACCATCCTTGGCACCATGCCAACATTTGGCACCATCTCCCATTTCGCGCTTACCCCTGTCGTGGGAATAATATCATGGCCACACGAGCTCATTTTACGCGCGGACGAAGTCGCGCGCGCCTTCATTGTCCCACTTTCTTTCTTAAAAAATCCTGCAAATTATTATTATCAAGATTACTGGCACGATGGTGAAAGTCATCCAGTGCTCTATTTCAAACGTTATGATGGCGAACTCATTTGGGGTATCACCGCTCAAATTATTAAGTCTTTCTTTAATATACTGGAAGAC
>CAZTEP010000227.1:0-2843 GCA_964612325.1 uncultured Anaerolineaceae bacterium | reverse complement strand
TCATAGTCAATTTCGCTTTCGGGCTGGCAAGTGATGTTTTCCGCCAATGTCGTGGCGATGATAGTCACATTCTGAAAGACCATGGCGATTTTTTGATAGAGTTCCGTAGGTTTGAATTCCTTCACGTTGATATCGTCATAATAGATTTCGCCACGCGTTGGTGTGAAGATGCCCGTGGCAAGTTTGACCAGCGTCGTTTTGCCCGCGCCATTTTCGCCGACCAAAGCGATTTTCTCACCAGGTTTAATCGTCAGGTTGATGTCTTTCAGCGCCCATTTTGTATTCTCATCCTCACTTGAATAGGAGTAAGAGACATTCTCAAAGCGAATCGTACCCAGACCTTGAGGAACCAAACCTGGCGTGCCGGTTTGGTCATATTCCGGCTGTTGCATCGCCTCGCGAAAGCTTGTAACGACAAAGTTGTTTTGAAACAAAAGTGCGATTTTATTAAATACCCCACTCACATAAGCACTTATGCCCAAGATAACGCCCATATAGAGCACAAAATCGGAGACAGGCATGCCCGCCTGAACACGTTGGAAAAGGACGATAAAGGCAATCACATCGCGCGCGATGCTCAACAGCCAAAAACTTGCATCCGCGGCGAAAAGCCGATATTGTTTTCCGCTCATATACACATGCCAACGCTTGCGCAAGTCCAGGTACTTTTTCTTAAAGATGTCCACGATGGGGTACAGTCTGACATCTTTTGCCGCCTCATTTTTCAGCGCGATGCTTTGCATGTAATGGCCTTCAGCCCAAAGATTTTGACTTTCCTGATTTTTCTTATTTATCTGCTTCATAAAAATGAGTGACATAATGCCTTGCCCGACAGCAGGTAAGAGGATCAGAGGCAGCCATTTCCATTCCAGGCGTGCTGAAAGCAGAATGTATATCAAGGTGTTGATGAGATTTGCAACAATATCTCGTAGATTCGTCAAGAAACCTTCCACACCGAGTTCGTTACCCCAATAGACCGCGGCAGAGATGTAATTGCGTTGTTCTTTGCCTTTGGGGCCTTCCATTTGCTCGGCGGGTAACAGCATGGGCTTCATTGCTGCGGGATAAGCTTCCAGGAGGCGAAAAAGAAAACTGAGCATATAAGTTTCATTTTGCAGAATATTTTGCAGAAACAGCGCAATACCTAAGGCGGCTACTAATCCTAAAAATGGCAGGAAAGTCTTAAAGTTTTGTAAAGAGACTACTGCCTGTGACGGCACAAGCACTGTCAAAACCGCGACCACGCCACCAAATAAGAAATACAAGAAAAAATACAGCCACGCGGTTTTTTTGATAGGCAGTTTTCGCCACTCGCCGCATAAAAATTTGAAGTTTTTCCAGAGATGTTTCATAGTTCACCTTTTTCGAGATTTCCAACAAGCATAGAATAACAAATCTTTTTGCTGATTTTGCGCTTTTGTCGTGAAATGTCGTTTTTCTGACGTGAAAGGTTGTTAGTGGGGTTTCTTTGGAGTTTATATGGGGATTTTGTATGATTTTTTGTCATGCCCGCGGCGGGACGCCGGGGCGAGATTTAAAAAAGCTATTTCTCGCGCCGGTCTCCTGACCGCTAAAGTTTTAAGCCTTACGGTGTAGACACTGAGGGCATGATGTTTTTTATTCCAAAGGAACCGAAACCTCAGCAGCGAAGATGCCCGGCTCGTTTTGCAGGTTCAAAAAGCCCTGATACTTTTCCAGCAGCAATTTCACCCGCTTAAGCCCCAAACCATGATCGCCCCGCTTGGTGCTGATATAGTGGCGTTCGTTAAAATTCAGGATTTCTTTCGCCGCGTTCTGTATTGACAAATAAAGCTGTTCGCCCTGCGTGTCAAAATAAACGCGCAACCAACGCTCCCCCGGCTCAATTTGCCGGCAGGCCTCAATCGCGTTATCCAGCAAATTCCCCAAAATCACACATAAATCCACATCGCTGATGGGCAAATCCGCCAGCACCGCGACCTTAACGTTCAGGTCAATGCCATGTTTTTTCGCCAAACTCAGTTTGCTGTTGAGAATGGCATCCACCATCGCGTTTCCGGAATTGACCAGCGTGTCAATGCTGTCCAGCTCCGCCTCAAGCTCGTTGAGATGCTTGCCCAGTTCCTTAATCTGCCCCTGCGCCAAATAAGCCTTGAAACTCTGTAAATGATTGTGATAATCATGCCGCCAGCTACGCATTTGCAGGTAAATTTCTTTGACTTCCTGATAATGACTGCTCAGCAAACTTTGCTGAAAAGCCCGCGAGTTGATGTCAAAATGCTTTTGGATGGAATACATCAACCCATCCAGCGCGATAAAACTAAGACCGCTCAGGATAATCTGCAAATAAAGCAGGCTTACAAAACTCAAAGCGACAAAGAGAAGCGCGACCAACAGCGCGCGTGGCCAGGTGAGCGCGCGTTTCCATGCCCATATCAAAAACAGCGCGAATAAAAAGCCCGCGCCAAAAGCAAATCGCATCGGTAACAGCAAAGCAAAGCAGGGTGTTATCAGCAAAACAGGCAAAAGCCAGCGTAATTCAATGCGGAATGGCTCATCGTCATAAAAAAGCACGAAGAAAAAAAGTGTCAGCCCGCCACCGGCGAACAATATCCAGGGTCTTGCAAGCCAGACCGCCAGGCCCAAAAACCCCGTTAGGATAAGCGCCAGAATCAACACATTCGCCCAATTTACTTTGAGCCTTGCTAAGCGAAAAACCACATAAACTGGCACACAAAAAAGCAACAAGACCAACAGGCTCATGCGCTATGCCCCCGTCGGTAGTTTAACCAGGCTTTAGAAACATCCTGCCAGCGACCGCGCGCGATGGGTACGATGAAGCCATCCGCCATTTTGAGTTCATC
>CAZTEP010000226.1:0-2861 GCA_964612325.1 uncultured Anaerolineaceae bacterium | reverse complement strand
CTATAAACGCCAGCTTCACTGGCGTTCATTTTTTTATTGCTATGGGGTTTTATAATAGATCTCGTAAAGGTCTTCACGGATGAAGGCTTTTCCGAAGTTATCTTCATAAAGCAAAATGTATGATTTGATTTGATTGTCGCGAACATCTGTGTAAAAGACGCGCGCTGTTACTAATTTGTCTTCATTTATGCCTTCAGCATTTGGGTTTAGGTAGTCCTTTACGCGTTGGTTAATGAGGAGCAGGATGTCAAAATTATTATCCTTGATATAACTGTAGTCCAACATTTCAAACGCGGTATTAAGATACCAGGGATAGCTGTCGAAGGGGATGTAAACACGATAATCGTAGTAAACATTCATTTTCTGATTCCGGGTTGGTTCAAGGACTTCTATCGCTTGGTGATAAAATTTGACACTCTCACTGGTTTGCTCACGTTGAATTTGCTCTCGAATTGCTTGTACGTTTTGAATGTTGAAGAAAATCAGTTGAACAACTGTTATGGCAACAAAACCTGTTCTTGCAATTTTAAGCCAAAGTTTGTCTTCTTTCCATTGGGTTTTATCGGGAAGCAGACAATAGAGCATTGAAAATGCGGGTAGCACGGCTGGTAGCCAATATTGATATTTGAAATGTGTGGTGAAAAGAACTGTGAAGGTCAATGGGATTAGCCAACAGAGTAATAACAACGCTGTTTTTTGTTTTGCTTTGTCGCGAAAACCCAAGAAGAAGGAGAAAACTAAGGCAATAAAAAATGGCAATTGGCCATAAGACGGTTGGATTCCGGCCCATGCGGAGGCGAACCCTTTATTGTAAACCAGGTCGTAACCCGCGGAGATTTGGGTGAATTCATTGTAAAGGGTAAAAAAGTACCGTGTGATGCCTTCCATTGTAAATAAAAACGGGTTTGAAATGAGGAATGAAACAGCCATGATAACTGCAAAGAGTGACCAATGCCCAACCAGTTCAACGAATCGCCATTTTTTCGCTTTTAACTGCATCAATAAGATGGGTACGATTGTGATAAGGAAAAAGACCCCAATTAATTTGGTCGCTGTGAGAATACCGGCAAAAATTGCCGCAATATAAAAATGTTTGCCAAATTTTTGCTCATCTTTCCACAGGAAGAAGAGGACAAGAACACTAAAAAGCAGTGCCAGACCATCTGGATGCCACCACATGTTGTTTTTGACGACAGCTGGAACGGATATAAGGAGGATATAGAGCAGGATTGATTTATAGCTCTTAAATTGATCTTGAATATAAACGAGGATGAGAATGGCTATCAGGCTTGGCAGAACGTTGACAAATTGTCTTAGACAGGCCATGATAAAGGACATATTATCAATTTGGTTAATCCAACGCGCGAAAAACACAGGGATAGATGATATTGAGAAGTACGGGAAGCCATAATGGTAGAAGTTATAAAGGAAATAATGCTGTAAGAACGATGGTCGGTCTGGTTTTGGAAAAGTCATTCTATCGACAACGGTCCATGTAGCATATTCGTCCGGCTGGAAAATATTCACCATTGCCTCATCGACTGAGCCGGCTTTGTTAGGAAAAATAAACACAATAAAAACGCCAACGGTAATGATGGCGAGGCATATAATAACCCAAATGTTTGCTTTTTTCATGGCGTGAATTATACCGTAAATTGGTTTTTGTTCCCTAACATTGATTTAAGCTTAGTTTCAGTTGGCTTTTATCAAAACAAAAAACCGCGGTAAAACGCGGTTTTTGTTTGTACTTATTTTGTGAAAAAGGTTATTTGCTTACCAAAGCGTTTTTAGCCATCACGGAAATGCGGCGCACGCCTTCGCGGATTTTTTCTGGATCGCTGGCACTAAAGTTCAGGCGCATGGTGTTACGTGGACCGTCAATTGGATAGAAAGGAACACCAGGCACATAAGCTACCCGTTGTTCCACCGCTTTGGGGAAGAGTTCAAGCGAGTCGCAACCTTCGGGCAATCGCAACCAGAGGAAGAGACCTCCAGCAGGGGTTGTCCAGGTTGTGCCTTCGGGCATGAAGTCTTCAAAAGCCTGTAGCATTACATCGCGGCGTTCTTTATAAACGCGTTTGATGAGTTCGATGTGTTCGGGTAACCAGTCCCCTGCGACCAGTTCATAGGCGATATATTGGTCGAAAGTGGAACATTGCAAATCAGCACCTTGTTTTGCCTGAACCATTTTCTTGATGATTTCTTTTGGACCAATAGCCCATCCTATGCGTAGACCGGGCGCTAAGATTTTTGAAAAAGTGCTGGTGTGAATAACGTTTCCTTCAAAATCGTCTTTGTTGTCGCGGAATTGGCAATCAAGTTTTGAAATTGACGGTAACATCTCACCTTCGAAAATCAATTTGCCATAGGGGTCATCTTCAACAATTGGTAGGTTGTATTTGTGAGCAATCTCGACCAGCTTTTTACGACGTTCGATGGTCATGGAGACACCCATCGGATTATGGAAGTTCGGCAGGACGTAAATGAATTTTGGCCTGTGTTTTTCAATGATGGCAGAAATCTCGTCTACCCTCATGCCATCATCGTCGGTATTGACAGTGACGTACTCAGGACCATAGGCATTCCAGGCTTGTAATGCGCCTAAATAAGTAGGACTTTCAACTAACAATTTATCGCCTTCATCAACGAAAATGCGTCCTATAAAGTCCAGAGCTTGTTGTGAACCGACGGTAATTTGAACATTTTCCAAACCGATATTGACACCACGTGAGCGATAGTCATCTACCAGATACTGGCGAAGAGGATCATAACCCTCGGTAGTGCTGTACTGTAAGGCTTTGCGAGGATGCTCAGACAGGATTTTATCGCAGGCTTCTTTCACCTTATCAACTGGAAATAGC
>CAZTEP010000225.1:0-2864 GCA_964612325.1 uncultured Anaerolineaceae bacterium | reverse complement strand
CGCCAAATTGTCGCGCGAATTTTATCATCCGTTCTGGACCAAGCGCGATCAAGGCAATTACTAAAATAAGTAATAGCTCTAAACCACCAATGTTAAAGATTTCCATTCAAACCTAACTATTCAGCCTTAATCTTTTTCTACGTGATCGATGTCCTCAGCTTCAGATTGTATGGCTTTATCATCATCACCTTTTAAACCATCTTTAAAAGCTTTAATCGCTTTACCCAATTCGCCACCGGCTTTAGCAATCCGCCCGGCGCCAAAAAGTATGACCACGATCAAAACGACCAATAGAAGCTCCATCCATCCAAAACTACCCATTTAAACCTCCGTTTTTTCTGTTTCGGCTGTTTTCGCGCGTCGCCTTTCAGCAATCGCAACCAATCCAATACTTAATAAATATAATACAAAAAGTGGAATCATAAAAATAGCCATATTAACCGGATCGCTGGTTGGTGTAATCACAGCAGCCAATATAGCAATCGCCACAATGGCAAAACGCCAGCCTTTCAACATTGACTTAGCTTTGATAAGACCAAACCGCGCCAAGACATACGCCATCAAAGGCATTTCAAAGCCAAGACCTATCCAAAACAACAAATTACTCACAAAGCTAAAGTAGGATTTTATGCGTATCTGCGTTTGAACAGCTAATATCCCTGTCAAAAAGTCAAGTGAGGCTGGAAGCATAATATAAAAAGCAAATGCGACTCCAGCTATAAACATCAGCGTGGCAAATGGTACAGCAATTAGAATGGCTTTTTTTTCTTTTTCCTTTAAGCCCTTAGCGCTGAATTTGAATAACTGATAAAAAATCCAGGGTAGAGCGATTATCAAACCCATCAAAAGTGCGACACGCATGTAAACACCAATACTCTCGGTTACTTCAATCGCGTTCAGTGCCTCCAGGCCGCCGATAGGTCTGGCAAGGTAAGCAACAATTGGATTAACAAAAAAACTTGCTAAAATAATGCCAGCAAACAAACCGATGAGGCTATGAAAGAGCGTTTTTCTTAGGTCTTCAATGTGCTCAAGAATTGGTTTCTTTTCTTCCATTCTTAAATTAGCCTTTAGTTAAGCGAATAGTAGATTCAAGAAGACATGCAACCGCTAAGGGTAATGCCTGCTCATTTAAATTGAATTTGGGATGATGATGCGGAAAATTCTGTGTATCAATAGGTTGAGCCGCTCCAATCAATATCATTGAGCTGGGAACTTGTTGACTAAAGTAAGCAAAGTCTTCCGACAGCATCGTTTTGTAGCCTGTATCCGGTTCCATTTCGTTTACATCTACGCGTAAGTGTTCTAAGCTTTCAAGAATGACACCTGAAACAAAGTCATTGTTAATAACAGGAATAACACTTTCTTCAAAACGACATTCAGCGGTAGCTCCATAGGCTTTTGCAATACCATTGGATATTTCAGTCACACGTTTATACAGCAAATTTCTTGTTTCGGTATCGAACCAGCGCAATGAGCCAGACATTTTTACCTGGTCAGCGATAATATTATTGCGATCACTTCCATGAATTCTTGTCAGACTAACAATCGCGTCTTGGTTTGCAGACAAATTACGCGAAACAATTGATTGCAATGAACCGATTATTTCAGCGGCAATCAGTAAGGGGTCAACGCATGCAGCAGGTTTTGCAGCATGGCCTCCCTTTCCATAAACGGTAACAGAAAAATCACTCGAGCCAGCCATCAACCCACCAGATGAGATCCCCACCCAACCAAACGGTTTTTCTGTCCAAAAGTGACAACTCAAAACATAGTCAATTTCAAGTTCATTAAACACGCCATCTGCAATCATGGCTTTAGCGCCCTGTCCAATCTCTTCAGCCGGTTGAAATACAAAATAGACTTTTCCAGATACAAGTTCTGGGTTCTCAGAAAGGAGTTTTGCCAGACTTAATCCGATGGCCATATGACCATCATGACCACAGGCATGCATTTTACCGATATTTTTAGATTTGTAACCGAGCTCTGTTGCCTCGTGAATAGGCAAAGCATCCATATCAAATCGGATCAAAATATTCTTTCCAGCTTGACCGCTTTCAAACACAGCTGTCAGTCCGGTACCACCTACGCCCCTTTTGACTTGAAAGCCAAATTTTCCCATTTCCCGAGCGATAAAAGAACTTGTTTCATGCTCTTCAAAAGACAATTCCGGAATTTGATGAAGCAGACGGCGTGTCTGAACAGTATAGTCAACGATGCTTAATGCTTTTAGATAGTTTGTCATATATTACTAATAAACAAATCTCCAGAGGATTATGAGAGTAGCTATCTCCTAATATTTCACTATTAAATTGTGTTAATGAAAATCACATCTTCGACACTTATGAAGCTTAAGTCAATTCAACACTACAAAAGCGCGATTGAACATGTACAATAATTCTTAATCCTTTTTATCCGATCCTGTTCTTTTTTCTGATCGGGGTCCTTTAAACTTTGTCTTTCTAAAAGACTTTTTGTTATCTTTATTCTTGCCCTTTTGCGATGACCAATTCTTTTTATTTTGCTCATCTTTATCCGCATTTGCTTTGCTTTGTTCGCTTCGTTTTACATAAGGTGTTTTTTTATCTGTTTCGCGTTTTTTAGAAACACCCCGACCTTTAGAAGCTGACTTAAATTTAAGATCACTCCGTTTAAATTTCGCTGTTTTTCTCTCATCAATATTTAACAATTCAATATCCTGAGAATCAAGTTGATAAGGATCACTTTCTTCTTCAAAAACGATTGGCTTTTCTTTTAATACACCTGTTTCAAGCTCTTCTCGGGTAAATTGGCGTGGTCCTATTTCAGGCAAATTAACAATCACGGATTCTCTCAAAGCCAAAACCTGAGTAACCAGATCGGAA
>CAZTEP010000224.1:0-2875 GCA_964612325.1 uncultured Anaerolineaceae bacterium | reverse complement strand
CTAAAATTGAATCTGTTGAGCCTCATCCCCAGGCAGACCGCTTGCGCGTAGTCAAGGTGGATGCTGGCGAAGATGAACTTTGCCAGGTCGTTTGCGGTGGCAGTAATCTTGAAGTGGGACAGATGGTTGTACTGGCCAAGCCTGGCTCGTATGTGCGCTGGCATGGCGAAGGCGAACCGGTGGAAATCAAGGCCAGTAAACTGCGTGGTGTGCCTTCCGCGGGCATGATTTGCGCCAGTGCTGAAATTGGCATGGAAGAACTCTTCCTGGCGAAAGAAGAAGCTGAAATTGTAGACTTGGCTGGTTATAACGCCACCCCTGGCCAGCCTATCAGCGCACTTGTCGGGCGTGATGACGTCATCTTTGAGATTGACAACAAAAGCATCACCAACCGGCCTGACTTGTGGGGGCATTATGGCATCGCGCGGGAATTGGCTGCCATTTATGATCTGCCTTTGAAAGCTTTGCCGGAATTTAAAGAGCAACTGCCTGCTGGAATATCGGTGGAAATTAAAGATGAATCGCGTTGCGCGCGATACGCAGCATTGAGCATTGAAGGCATCGTCAATATGCCGTCACCCATTTGGATGCGCGAGCGCCTGGCCAGTCTGGATGTGCGCCCCATTAATTTGATGGTCGATATCACAAACTACGTTATGCTATACGTCGGCGAGCCTACCCATGCCTTTGATGCCGCGCACGTTGAAGGTGGCATCGTTGTCCGTCGGGCAGAGGCCGGCGAAAAGCTGACCTTGCTTAATGACGAAGTTGTTGAACTTTGCGAAAGCGATTTGCTGATCGCGGACAAGGTAAAAGCACTCGCTTTGGCGGGTGTGATGGGTGGCAAGCTGGATTCTGTCCTGGACGATACCAAGGCGGTTATCCTTGAAGTGGCTAATTTTGACGCGATAGGCACCCGACGCACGGCGACGCGCCTTGGTGTACGTACTGAATCGAGCAGTCGTTTTGAAAAAGCACTTGATACCCAGCGCGTTGACCAGGCTTTGGGTTTGACGGTCGCGCTTCTCAAAGAACTCATGCCCGAAGCGCGACTTACTGGCTTTACGGATGTTATTAAGAAGAAAACACAGGCCTTGCTTGTGCCTGTTAGCAAGGATTATTTGGAAAAACGCCTGGGCGACACACTCGAAGTGGATGAAGTGCAGGTGCTTTTAGGACGGCTTGGCTTTGAGGTGACTTTTGCAGATGGCGTGTTTACATGTCATGTGCCCAGCTGGCGCGCCACCGGTGATGTGAGCCTGCCGGCGGATATTTTGGAAGAAGTGGCGCGCATACGGGGCTATGAAAGCTTTGAGTTTAAACCGCCCGTCGTCGCGCTTGCGCATGCCCTGCATCAACCCCGTGTAAACATGAGCCAAGCCATCGCCCATGTGCTGAGCGAACGTCTGGGCATGCAGGAAATCTTTACTTATCCCTGGGTTGAAGACCGTTATTTGGAAGCAGCTGGTATTGAAACTGAAGGTTTGCTGAAACTTGCCACGCCGCCTTCGCCTGAACAAGCCCATTTGCGCCCAAGCCTGGTGCCGGGTTTGATTGACGCGGTGCAACTCAACCAACATCATTTTGAAACCTTTAAGATTTTCGAACAAGGTGTTGTTTTTTATGGTTTGCACGATCAGCGTAATTATTTGGCCTTTGCTTTAGCCGGCGAAGACGCTGAAAAACTGCTTTTGGAAGCCAAAGGTGTGTTACAGGGTTTGCCCCGTTTGGTGCAATGTGAGCCTTTCGACTTCGTAAGCGAGACAGTGCCTGGCTGGGCTGAACCCGGTTTGTGCCTTAATTTGCGCAATAAAGCCGGCGTTTTTGGCGTGATGGGCGCGCTTTCCGTGCGTGCCAAGCGCCTGGCAGCGATTAAACGCTTGAATGTGGTGATTGTTGAGTCGAATATGGACGCCCTGGTACCTTTGCCCAGTCGCGACAACGTTTATCAGGCTTTGCCAGTCTATCCGCTGGTGGCTAAGGACCTTTCCGTCATTTTGGACGACCAGGTGACCTGGGCGCGTGTGGAGGCTTTGGTGCGCCCGATGGTGCGCGATTTGGCCTATCTCACCGAGTTCCGCGGCGGCAACGTGCCCGAAGGCAAGCGCAGTTTGAGCTTTAGGGTTTGGCTGGGTTCAAATGAAGGCACCATGACCGCGGTGGATATTGACAAACGCATGGTGGCGATTACCCGCAGGCTTGAAAAAGAGCTGGGTGGCACCGTGCCGGATGGGAAGTAGCAGACTCTTCTTTTCCGACATCTTGCCAAGATGAGGTATGAACAAGGGCATAACGTGATCTAAAAGGTTTGGAGCTGACGTTATGCCCTTTTTTATTGCGTCTACAAACTCTCCCAAAAAACCGCTAAATATGGCATAATTGCACTTGAAAAAATAAAGCAATCAAGCTCTTCATTTGGCTTTCTTTGCTGTGCCACTTGTAGAGTTATAAAAACAACAATTGAAAGGATTCATGATGACAAGAAAAGTTTATATTGCAGGAGCAGTTCGCACAGCTATCGGTAAGTTTGGTGGTAGTTTGGCGGATGTGCCCGCGGCTAAGTTGGCAGAAATTGTGGTAAAAGAAGCCATGCAGCGTGCTGGCATTCAACCCGCTGATGTTGACATCGTTTATTTCGGTAATGTTTTGCAGGCAGGGCTCGGACAAAACGTGGCACGTCAAGCCGCGATTCACAGTGGTATGCCGGTTGAGGTTCCCGCGGTTACCGTTAACGTCGTATGTGGTTCAGGACTGGAGTCCGTGAATATGGGCGCTCGCATGATTAAATACGGCGAGGCTGATATCGTCGTAGCAGGTGGCGTTGAGAATATGTCCGCCGCGCCATATCTGCTGCCCAACGCGCGCTATGGCTACC
>CAZTEP010000223.1:0-2884 GCA_964612325.1 uncultured Anaerolineaceae bacterium | reverse complement strand
CCAAAAAATGTAAGCATTGAGCAAAACCGGTATTAGCCCGCAAGATTTCAATGTGATTTTTGGCTTTATCGTTGAGTAAAAAACCTTTACAATGCCACAAGGGGAAAAAGACTATAATAAACAGGGTTTTATAACTTCCACAAAGTATAGATTAATAAAGGACCGACAATGAAAAAGATAGCAATGTTCACGATAGGTACACGAGGGGATATTCAGCCATATATTTATTTATCCAAAGAACTTATTCGTAAGGGATACGATGTAACGCTCGGCTCGCACCCCTGTTGGCGAAATCTGGTTGAGGCTTCCAGTATTCATTTTGAGCGGATCGGTCCGGATATTGATATCGATAAAGAAGCCGCCATTATCAGAGGAAAATCTTCAAGTCCCGCATTAAGTATGCTCAGAATGATGAATTTTGTTTTCAATATCATTCAAGATTCGACTCACGAGATTTTCGAAGTCTGCAAAGGCAAAGATTTAATCATTGTCACCCACAGTCAAATGGGCGCGACCGAGGCTGAGGTGTTGGGCATCCCTACGATTAATGTGACATTGCAAAAAGAAATGATTGCCGAAAAACTCAAGCCCCAAACTTTTTGGAGTAAATTAATCGGTCAGATTATCGGCAAACAGGTGGCAAAACCCTATAACAAAATCAGGAAAGTCTATGGGCTAAAACCGATTCAATCTTCTGATGAGATTATCTCGCGCAAACTGAATTTGATACCGATTAGCAAACACATTTTAGAGAAAAATCCATACTGGGAAGCGCATCATGTTCTGACCGGTTACTGGTATGAAGATGAAGATAATTACAACCCGGACGAAAAGCTGGCCACTTTTCTTGCGAGCGGAGAAAAACCGATCCTTCTTTCTCTCGGAGCGATGTCATTTGAAGAAGAATCGGAAAAAGAAAAATTAGCTATGTTCGTGCATGCTTTTGAAAAATCAGGGCATCGCGCCATTATCCAGGGATTCCAAAAGACCCTTCAGAATTACGACTTGCCAAAAACGATGATCGCCTGCGGCAGTGTTCCGCACAGCTTCCTTTTCAGGCACTGTCTATTCGTTATTCATCATTGCGGATTTGGCACTTCAGCAGCCACATTGATTTATGGCATTCCATCCATTCCGGTGCCCCATGTTTTGGACCAAATGGGATTTGCCATGCAACTGCACGAGAATAATGTCGCCACAAAACCTCTCAAGTCGAAAGATTTGAGTGAAGAGTCGATATACGAAGCCATATTAGACATGCAAAACACGTACGAGGAAAAGAAAAAGAACGTAGAGCTCCTTTCCGCTAAAATCAAAGAAGAAGGCGGCGTGGCGGAAGCTGTGAGACTAATCGAAGAAGTGATGAAGGAATAGATTCCGGTTTTTTTACCATCAGAGATACTAATACCCCTTATAGTAGTAGTTTATTAATGATAACAAAGTAATCATAAATCTTGGGGCTGAAAAGGAGACAAAGGTTGACACACACTCGACCTTAATATAATGAAGACCAGGTAATGCTCTTAGTCGTGATTCAAAGGAAATTCTTCTGAAGCCAACCCCGGTCCACAAGATTGGCTTTTCACTTAAATTGAAGATGTTTACCACTTATGATAAACTATCAATATAAGAAATTGTTACAAGAGAACGCTTTGGTTAGGGGTTGAATAGAACCATGTTCTTGAAAAGATGGAATCTAAGGTGTACACACTACTTTGTGTATTGTTTACGAGCAAAACACAAATTAGAAGTTAGAGAGCACTATAATATACCTAATAATGATAATTATAAAAATCAACGGTGTTCAGTTTAGGCAGAAGAAGCTAGCTTGGATAGTTTGAGTAATGAATTTAAAAGGAGAAAAAACAAATAAGAATGATTGAAGACATAAAACAAAGAATGCTTCAATTGGATCCAGGGTCATTTCAGAATCTTTGTGATGTATATCTATCAAAAACAGGTTACCCTAATATAGTTTCTCTTGGCAGTCAAGCTGGCACAAGAAAAACCACTCTGGGAACACCAGACACTTATTTTGTTGTATCCGATGGAAAGTATGTTTTTGTAGAATATACTACTCAAAAGACTAATTTATTCACAAAAATCAAGAAGGATCTAGAAAAATGTCTTGACACATCAAAAACAGACGTTCCACATGACCAAATCTCTGAGATTATTTATTGTCATACTTCATCAAGTATTACACCCTCTCAAGATATTGAACTAAAAGCTTTATGTAACAATGTTGGAATTAAACTTACGATTATTGGAATTGATAAACTTGCAGAAGAAATATATCTTTCACATCATGATCTATCTCGTGATTATTTGGGAATATCAATAAGTACTGGCCAAATTCAATCGTGTGATGATTTTACTAATAGTTACAATTCGAATAGAATGGCTGCACCAATTGATACTAAGTTCTTATTTAGAGAAAAAGAATGTAAAGATATTGACGATGCTTTTCTAAATTCAGATGTTGTTATTCTCAATGGTGCAGCAGGTACGGGGAAAACGCGATTAGCTTTGCATTATGCGAAAAATCGCTTAAATACTAACAAAGAGAAGATCTTCTGTATCCAAAGTAATGCTTTACCAATATATGACGACTTGAAAGTTTTCATAAACCGCCCTGGAAACTATTTTCTTTTTGTTGACGATGCAAATCAATTGTCAGGATTACATCATGTCATTCGTTTTACTACTATGAAGCAGGAGGGGTTTAACGTAAAGATACTTATTACAGTGAGAGATTATGCATATCAAAAAGTAATAAATGATGTTCAAAAAATTACTTCCTATAAAACCATAAAATTAAATACCTTTACAGATGATGAGATAAAGAAATTGCTCGAGACTTCATTGGGTATTTTAAATCAAT
>CAZTEP010000222.1:0-2889 GCA_964612325.1 uncultured Anaerolineaceae bacterium | reverse complement strand
AGGGCGTGCCGTTGCGCACAACGGCCAATAGTCCGCCGACACCGCCCGCACCTTCTTCGCCCAGCCCTGGATCGATGCCCGGCCGCGCGCCGGCAAGCAGTCGGGCGCCTACTCGCACCCGGTCACGTCGGACAAGCACCCCTACGTATTCATGAACTACATGGGCGAGCGGCGGGACGTGCTGACCCTGGCCCACGAACTTGGCCACGCCATCCACTCATTAATGGCGGATGAACACAGCATCTTTACCCAACATGCCTGTTTGCCCTTGGCAGAAACCGCCTCAACGTTTGGCGAAATGATGCTCACGGACCTGTTGTTAGAGCGTGAAACTGATGAGGGCGTGCGCCAGGACCTTTTGTTCTCACAACTTGACGACGCATTCGCAACGATTATCCGCCAAATCTACTTCGCTATCTTCGAAAAAGAAGCCCACGAGATGATTATCAATGACGCTTCTGTGGATGAACTCAGCGAGGCCTATCTGGCGAACCTCAAAGAAGAATTTGGTGACGCGGTAGACGTTTCAGACGAATTTAAGTATGAATGGGTTTCCATTCCTCACATCTTTGCAACACCATTCTATGTCTACGCCTACGCTTTTGGCCAACTCTTGGTCTTCGCGCTTTACAAACGTTACCAGGAAGAAGGCGAAAGCTTCAAGCCTAAGTTCATGCGCATCTTATCCGCGGGTGGTTCTGTCGCGCCGATCGAGCTTTTGGCTGAAGTCGGCATTGACATCACCACAGCATCCTTCTGGCAGGGTGGCTTTGATGTTATTTCAGGCTTGGTAGATAAATTAGAGCAGCTCTAAGAATCGCTTAAACACTAAAATAAAGACAGCCACTCGCAAAAGTGGCTGTTTTTGAATCAATTCAGTCTAAGTTATCTTCATCAAGGAAGGGTAAGATTTTTTTGAATGTTTTTAGATTGCCTTGTTCAAGCAACTTTTTTGCATAATCGCGGACAGCTTTAGAGCTAAGATGGGGTACGAGATCTTGAATGTCCGCCTCTTTTTCTGTGCCCATCAAGAAATTGTCGACAATGCTGTTCAGATCCTCTTCATCTAAAAATGGCGTTAGTTTATAAAGATCTCCCAGACTATTGTCGTTTCCACTCAAGCTCTTGAACAGTCTCACTAAATCATTGCTGTCCAAAAAAGGCACGAGAGGCAAAATGTCATTGATGTTTTCGGCTTCCGCTTGTTCTATCAAAGACATCAATGTCTCGGAATCAAGAAAGGGTGCCAGCGGAGCCAACAACCCCGGGTCGTCATCATCGTCAATTACATTCCTGGCAATGTCAACAAGAAAATCTTTTTCAAGAAACGGAGCGAACCTGATGACATTATCGAGGTTTTCATGCAACTCTCCCGGTTGAATCAGAAGCTCCTGTAATTGATCCCCATCAAGAAAAGGCGCGAATGGCAAGAGTTCATCCAAAGAGTTATGGCCAATTCGTTCCATCAGTTCCTTGAGCTTGTTTTGGCTTAAAAAGGGGGCTAATTGAATTAAATCCTTTAATGGCATCCCATCTTCTAAGGGGGCTTTCTCAATATCCTCATTCAGCTTTGAGGGTTTCAAAATCGGCGCGATGTCAGCAATTTCTTTGATAGTCAGCGTTTCTTCATCGTTCATAGCACGTTTCACAGTTTGTGCCTGCTCGCGTGAATCAAGCAACTCTTCTATGCTCACATTCAGAATACGCGCTAAATCCGGAAGCTTTGATATATCCGGCATACTATTGCCGCGTTCCCAATTGCTAACCGCCTGATAACTAACCTGCATTAAATCAGCCAGTTCCATTTGGGTCATATCCTTTGCTTTGCGCAAAGCCATTATTTTCAATCCTGTTTTTCGGGTATCGAACATTTCTTACTCCTCTGGTTTGGTTTAGTTCCATCATAGACCAAACCTTGTCATAATCCTATCAACTAACACTTGAATTTGCACAATTCAAGCATAACTTGAGTTTCGATTTTCTCTAAGCCACCGTTATAATATAAGCATGGTAAAGATTCTACATTTCGCAGACGCACACATCGACATGAGCAATTACGGTCAACACGACCCTACCACCGGTCTGCCAATGAGGGTGATGGACTTTCTCAAATCGCTTGACACGATTGTGAACACCGCCATTGAAGAACAGGTTGATTTGGTCATTTTTGCCGGCGACACCTATCGCGACCGTTCTCCCGCGCCAACCTTTCAACGCGAATGGGGTCAACGCATGATGACATTGGCACGTAACAAAATCCCTGTTTTACTTGTTACCGGTAATCATGATATTTCACCGAGCCATTTGCGTGCGCACGCTCTTCAAGAATTTGAAACGCTTGACCCTGACTACATTCATGTGGTTAGCAAAAACAGCCTTTTAAGACCTGAAGACCTCAACAATGTCCCGGTGCAGGTTATTGCCATCCCCTGGCTAACGCGCCATGCCATCTCGGCTATTATGCAAGGCACAGATGCCGACACAGCAGACGCAAATTTAGAGCTTAATGCCAAGCTAAACCGTTGGGTTGACCTCGCAATCTCAATGTTAGACCCTAACCTCCCCACCATTCTTACGGCGCATGCCTCCATTTCTGGCGCGACTTTTGGAAACGAACAAAACATCAAAATCGGTAAAGATCTCCTTCTGTCACCGGGTTTGGTGAAACGCAAAGAAATTGATTATGTCGCATTAGGTCACATCCATCGCCACCAGGACCTCAATGAAGGCCATCATCCGCCAGTTGTTTATGCTGGATCAATTGAAAGAGTTGACTTTGGTGAGATAAATGAAGATAAAGGTTTTGTTATTGCAGAAGTCTCAAAAGGTCATTGCACGTACAGCTTCCGAAAATTAGATGTTCGCAAATTTATTGACCTCACACTCACC
>CAZTEP010000221.1:0-2894 GCA_964612325.1 uncultured Anaerolineaceae bacterium | reverse complement strand
CCCTAAGTCAGCCAAAATGGCTTATTCACCCAGAAAAAGGTTTTTTGGGTTTTGATGAAGCAAATCAAAGTTTTGAAGCGCAACTAAACTATGCGGTAAAGCGGTTGACAGACCACTTCTACGGTTATTTGAGCAGAAAGAACGCACAAATGACACATGAAGAAGGAATAATTGAAAACATTGACCCCTGGCAAAATGCTGCCAGTGCTGCACTTCAGCTCATTTTCGCGGAACTTTATGATTTTGAAGCTTATCAATTGGCGATTGGGACGGATGGGTTCGCGCGCACATTCAGGGGAATGTTCGGTGACCCCTGGCAAAAAGAACACGCTTTTATCCCCGGAAGTTTGCGCCAGCCAGAATTGAAACTGCCTTTTGCTGAGAGCGAGCGATGGGTGTTTAGTTCTGGTCCGTATCCGACTGTGGGGAGTGGCGAAGCCTGGGTGGCGGTTGATTTTGCGCCTTTCACACGTGAGTTTAGTTGTTCACTTAGCGGCAAGTTTGTTTTGGCTGTGGCTGATGGCGTGATTGTGCGCAGTGAAGGTCACCAGGTGGTGCTTGATTTGGACGGTGATGGTGATGAGCGTACCGGGTGGGTGATTGTTTATTCTCAAATTGCCAGCTCTGACCGGGTGAAGGCAGGTGAAGAGCTAAAAGCTGGTGATCGTATTGGCCGGCCATCATGTGATGGGGGTGGAGCGAGCTACGCGCGTGTTCAGATAACGAGGAAGTTTAACGGTCAATGGATTCCTGCCGGAGAGAGTGATTTGCCTATGACGCTTTCAAATTGGGTGGTCACTGAAGGTGAACAGATTAGGCAAGGTTGGTTGACCCGCGATGAGATAACCATTTCCGCAAGCAAAAATCTCAGCGCGGATGGTATTATTCCTACTGGGTTTGAGTAGATAATTGAAAAACAGAAATAGTGCTGTTGAAAATTAAAAAAACAGCCTCACAAAGAGGCTGTTTTTTATATACTATAGGTTACAATCCAAGGCTGTGGGGGTTTATCGGGTTACCTTCATAACGGATTTCAAAGTGCAGGTGGGGACCGGTTGAATTCCCTGTGGAACCCATGTAACCAATCAACGCGCCACCGTTGACTGCTGTACCACAACCCACGTTGATGCCACCATCCATAATGTGAGCGTAAAGGCTGATGTATCCATTGAGATGATCAATGACGACCGTATTGCCATAACCTCGATTTGACCAGCCGGCATAGATGACCACGCCACTATCAGCTGCAACCAACGGCTTGCCCATATAACCGCCATAATCCAAGCCATTATGAACTGGTGGGTTCCATTCGTAACCTGATATGTAAGTGCTTCCGGTAGGTAGTTGCCAGGCTCCGGTACCTTTTAAAACCAAACGGCTTTGACAGGCATATGCGCCAAGATAAGAAACATCAGCGCGCCTGATAGTGGGATCGTCTTCAGAGGCAACGTAGGAAACCCAGTTAGGTGATGTGCCTTTACCTCCTGGAATATACAGGAAACTGCCTGTGGCAATTTTTGGCAGGCTGAAATCGCCTATTTCTTCGGCAGAAAGGTTATTCATTGGTTCTGCCATGATTTGTTCTGGTGTGACACCATAATTTTTTGAAACCGCATTGAGGCCTTCGCCGTATGACCAGGCGTGGTAAACACCATCTTCTGGTAAGATGATGAGATCTTGGCCTGGGTAAATACCATCGGGAGTGTCACCAATCAGGTAGCGGTTTGCCCAAAGGATGGTTTCGGGCTCAAGATTAAAGTCTTCAGCAATGCTGAAAATTGATTCTAATGGTTGCACTTCATAAGCGATAATTTCTGTGCGTGGTTCTGGGTGAGTTTCAGGTGTGCCGATAGGTAATGACCTTAATTTTTGAAGGGCTGCAAAATAGAGCAGACTGTCATCAGGAAAGTATTCACTAATGGTGCCACCAGGGATGATGAGGCGAGTTCCGGGTTTGATGTTGGGAAAGGATGTTGAACCAAGCGTGGCGCGGTCCAGATTGTTGGCTGGATAGTCAATGATATCGTCAACATTGACGTTGTAATATTTGGCGATACCGTTGAGGCCTTCACCTTCGTACCATTTATGGTAGGTGCCATTAACTGGCAAGATGAAAATGGTCTTTCCGGGAACGTAATCTCTGATATCGGTGCCTAATTCATAGCGGTTTGCCCAAAGAATTGTATCTGGCCAAAGGCCGAATTTTTCAGCGATTTTTATAATGGAGTCGCCTTCCTCAATGGTGTAAGTGATTACGGTCGTCCGTGGTGTGGGGGTAGGCAGGATAATTTCCGTGGGAACGGTTGTGATTTCTCGGGTGGGTGAGGGGACGGGTGTGTCTAATTTGACCTGAGGTTGGGGTTCAATCGGTTTGGTAAGCGTTTGGTTTGACTCTGTGGGGTTGGGTTGAGCCGTTTTGGTGAGGTTCGCTAACCATAAAGATATTAGAACGATAGCCAGGACCAAGAGACTGATGGCTGTCAAAATAAGAGGTTCTTTATAAAAAGGCTTGGCTTTTTTTTGTTTTATAGCGTCGTTATCAGCTTGATCAGGATTAACGACGCTTTCATTTTTACTGTTGTTGCTCATTGCATTACTCCTTTTACAGTCGAAGAAATTATTCTTTAACTTTGTAAGTCATAGCTAACATTAAATTATAACGCATTATAAAGAAGGTGTTTTTTATGGCTATTGGCTGAAATATTGATACATCAATCCGCTCAGATTGGTATCGCTGTGATTGGAAAAAGCCTTAAAAAAGTCATCGCGGTTTGCTATCTTCCAGGTGTTGACGATGGCATATTCTTTGAGGGCAGCGAAGAAAGCTTCATCACCCACAGTATTACGTAAATCTCTAAAGAAGAGTGCGCCGTTCAGGTAAACCGCACCGCGGT
>CAZTEP010000220.1:0-2928 GCA_964612325.1 uncultured Anaerolineaceae bacterium | reverse complement strand
GATGCTATTAAAGAGTTTGTGATGGTGGATCGTCAGGATGATGCGGAGATTGTTTTTGATTTCAATGTTAGTGAAGAGATTAATCAATATGTGTTTGCTTTGGTCGCACCTTTTCGAACGCTAACTGATGAGGTGACTTTTGAGGCGTTTAGGGCTTTTTGGAACGGATCGACAGAATTCCCAACACAAAAACTGGTGTTGACAGCGGAAACGCATTATGCGATGAGTTTGATTTTGGGTGAGCCTAAAGCAGAGCTGGTCAACGTTTTAGGGGGTGATGACTTTGATGATTACTTTGAAGAGGGCGAGTCATGGGGCATCGTGCCTTTTGATTCGCTTCAATCACAATGGAAGGTAATCGCGATTAATGAACAATCACCAGTGCGGAAAGCTTTTGATGCGGATGAATATCCGCTAAAGATTTCTATCGGACTTGATTATGCTTTACCTTCAGACACTCATGCCGAAGAACTTAAGGAACAATTTGAATTATTAAAACAAGAGCTGATGGTGGCTTTACCGCGCAGTAATCGTGATGGGAGCAAGTTAACGACAGTCATTATGACAGGTGTAACCGCGATGGTGAGAGCAACTGCCAAAGAAATGGAATATAAGGGTGTCTTACATCCGGGAGGTGATGTGCGTGAGGTGATGCGCGAGGCCGATATCGCACATGTTTCTAACGAAATACCCTTTTACAGTTCTTGTCCGGAACCACAATGGACCCAAGAAAACTTAAAGTTTTGTTCTAATCCAAAGTATATGGAACTTTTATTGGATATTGGTACCGATGTTGTTGATTTAACTGGAGATCATTTTGCTGACTATGGTGCTGATGCGATGTTTGAAACCCTTGATCTTTACGATGAAAACAGCCTACCGTATTTTGGGGGAGGACGCGATATTACCGAAGCTACCCAAGCGGTTAAGTTCGAGATTAACGGCAATAAGATTGCTTTCTTAGGTTGTAATGGCAAGGAGCCGGGGTATGCCAGGGTGAGCGAAACCGAACCGGGTGCTTATCGCTGTGATATGGATTTTATGGTTAGCAAGGTGCAGGAATTGGTGGCTGAGGGATACCTGCCTGTTTTTACCTTTCAACATTTTGAGTACTACCATTGGGGTATTGAAAAGGCTCTTGAACAAGACTTCCGCCGTATTGCTGAGGCGGGGGCTGTGGTGGTTAGTGGCAGTCAAGGGCACCAACCCCATGCCTTTGAATTTTATGAAGGCGGTTTTTTGCATTATGGTTTGGGTAATCTCTTTTTTGACCAATTGACCATTTATCCGGATACCGACAAAGCCTTTTTGGATAGGTTTGTTTTTTATGATGGAACAATAATCAGTATCGAACTCTTGACAGTAAGATTTCGCGATTGGTCAAAACCCTCATGGGCAACAGAAACAGAGCGTGAGGAAATGCTTAGAAAGCTTTTTGAGGTCAGCAATCGTAACCAATAAACAAAAAATAACCGCCAAATCGGTAAATAGCATAGTAAAATATTAATGATAGAAAATTGTAAACAATAAACAAGGAGATTTTATGACAAAAGCATCAGATTATAAGGGTTTTGCAACCCGTCAAATTCATGGTTGTGACGTTCGCATTCCGGGTATTAACCCCCTCGCGACACCTATTTTTCAGACAAGTACTTTTGTGTTTGATGATTGCGCACAAGGCGCGGCACGTTTTGCCGGTGAAGAAAAAGGATATATTTATTCACGTATTGGCAATCCCAATGTTGATCAAGTGGCAAAGAAAGTTGCTATTCTTGAGGGCGCTGAAGCAGGTTTGGCACTTAGCTCTGGTATGGGCGCAATCAGCACTGTGTTGATGAGCCTTTTGGAAAGTGGTGACCATATTGTGGCAGATTTAGCGCTTTACGGTGCTACCTTTACGTTGATGCATGATGCTCTGCCAAAGTATGGCATTGAGACCACATTTGTGGATGCTTCAGATATCCAGGGTGTTATTGATGCAATTAAACCAGAAACAAGAATGGTTTATTTTGAAACACCTACTAATCCCAACCTGAAAGTCATTGACATAGCCGAGCTTGTCAAACATGTACATGAAAAAGATCCTTTAATTTTAATTGTCATGGACAACACCTTTGCAACACCTTATTTACAACAACCAATTGCATTGGGTGTGGATGTCGTTGTTCACTCCGGAACGAAGTATCTCAATGGTCACGGTGATGTCATCTCTGGCTTTATTGCTTCAAATAACACGATTATTAATCGTTGTCGCGATATTGGTTTGAAGATGGTAACCGGCTCCGTTTTAGGTGCTTTTGAAGCCTTTTTGATTAATCGTGGGTTAAAAACACTGGATATCCGCATGGAAAAACATTGCAAAAATGCGATGATTATTGCGGAATGGTTAGAAAAACACCCCAAAGTGCGCAAGGTCTATTATCCTGGCTTAAAGAGCTTTGAAGGCTACGAAGTTGCCAAAAAGCAAATGAAACTCCCTGGCGCGATTATCTCGTTTGAACTTAATGCGACTAAAGCAGAAGCAGAGCAATTTGTAAACTCACTTGAAATGATTACACTTGCTGTTAGTCTTGGAGACGCTGAAACTTTGATTGAGCATCCTGCCTCGATGACCCATGCTGGTTACAGCAAAGAAGCACTTGAAGAAGCTGGTATCAGTGAGACCTTAATCAGATTGAGTGTTGGTCTTGAAGACGCGGATGATATCATCGCTGATCTTGAAAAACACTTAGCTGCAGTGTAAAAACATAAACAAGCAAAATGCCGGTTTACTAGCCGGCATTTTGCTTGTTTAAATTGATTTTTAAAAACCTGATTATAAAAATCCACACATAATAATGAGAATAAAACTGCAATTGAGAAGAAAGAAAAGACAAAGTGCGAATTAAAAGGAATCCGAGAGCATTTTATTTAGAAAACATCTCAAAC
>CAZTEP010000219.1:0-2936 GCA_964612325.1 uncultured Anaerolineaceae bacterium | reverse complement strand
GTAAAGCAAAATGTCAAAACTCATTCAATGGCTTGACCCACGCGGTACAAAAACCTGGCTCTTCATTTTGAGCCTGTTGCTTGGTGCTCTTTACGGTCTCGCTTTTTTGGCCCTGGTCGATTATTTTATTCAACGCTATTGTGAACAGATGCGCGGTGTGGATACCACGCTGATGTTGGGTGTTTTCATTGGCATGGTTACAATCGCTTTCGTGCTGACCCTCATCGCCAAAGATAAACGTGGCATGACCTATGGTCTTTACGCCGGCCTGGCTTGTATGGTGGCGTGTGGGCTCATCCTTTTTCGCAACTCGCTCACTTTGGTTCCCCTGGTTGGTTTTATGGGGCCAATTGGCGCTTTTAATGGCGCTGGTTTGGGAGAAATGTTCTTGCGTGGTCGCGAGTCGAAAAAGAAAGATAAAGATTTATAGCTAAACACGATTGCTTTCGTTGTAAATTTAGTTGAAAACTATTTTGAGTGTTAATAAATAAAAGGATAAAGCGAAATGCCTTATCCTTTTTATTTTGTTGAAACTAAATGAAACGCTTATTTGCTTTTACTGGTTGGCAGATAAGGCATTTTGGGGCCGTCCACGCCTAAATGTTCGGCCAGCGCGGCGCGCATCGCGGTGCGGTCATCCCACAAATATTCCGTTTCAATAAAACACATCGACTGTTCGTGCCCTTTCCCTAAGGCGACGACTGTATCACCGGCTTCGGCCAGTGAGATACCCAATCGAATGGCATCGCCACGGTCAGGCACGCGGTAAAAGCTTTCGCCTTCAACGCCACCAGCTTCAATGGCGGCCTGGGCCATGTCTTCTAAAATACCATCAAGCGATTCGGTACGTGGGTCTTCAGCGGTGAGAATGGAAATATCCGCGCCGGCAATGGAAACTTTTGGCATCATGCGCCGTTTTTCGCGGTCGCGCAATCCAGCCGAACCATAAACCGCGATTAACTTGCCGGGAGACATCAAGCGAATCGTTTCAAGCGAACGCGCCAGAGCGTTGGGGGTGTGCGCGAAATCAACGATCGCGGTAAAGTTTTGCCCCATATTAATCACTTCCATTCGGCCGGGCACGGTGGGGAGGCTGCTCATATCCGAACAGGCCTTTGCCGCGTCAAGCCCGAGGCCAAGCACGGTCGCGCATAAGGCGGCCAGGCTGTTCGACACATTAAACAGGCCAATCATCGGACTGTGCACCGCGTGACATTCATCGCCAATGTGCGCGTTAAAACGCAAAGCTTCCGGTTTGTTATCAATCTTATCTGCGAAAATATCAGCTTCGTTTATGCGACTGTAGCTCACTATTTTGCCGGGTGCCAGCCGTTTGGTGTAAGCATAATGCTCATCATCTTTGTTGAGCACAGCCAGGCGTGGGTTGCCGATGCGTTTGCGGGGCGTAAGCGCCAGGGCCTCGATTAGCATACCTTTGGCTTGCACATAGGCTTGCAACGAGCCGTGATAGTCAAGATGCTCATGGGTGATGTTGGTAATGACCGCGATGTCAATATCCGCGGCAATCACACGCCCTTGTGCCAGACCATGCGAGGTACATTCAAGCACACAATGGCTGATGCCAGCATCAACCATCATGCGCATGTAGCGCTGGATATCGGGCGCGTCGGGGGTGGTTACGTGGAACCCGGTGTCAAGCTCTTGATCACCAATCAGCGCGTTGACCGTTGAAATCATGCCGGTTTTGATACCGGCTTTGCTTAAAAGATGGTGAATCATGGACGAAGTGGTTGTTTTACCATCGGTGCCGGTAACGCCAATCACCCGCAGTTTTCTTGCCGGGAAGCCTTCAATCGCGGCTGCCATGTGGGCCAATACCGCGCGCAGGTCACCCTCCACCTGCAGCCAGGCGACATCAAGCGAGGCAGGTTTGGGGTTTTTGCTAACGATAAGTCGCGCGCCGTTTTCGATGGCATTGGGAATAAAACGGTTGCCATCAACATTGTCACCCTTAATCGCCACAAAGGCGAAACCGGGTTTTATTTGCCGCGAGTCGGCGCTGATGCCACGCAAAAGCACACGGGGAATATCTGAAAGAACGGATACAGGAATATCACGTAAAACCGTATTTAAATACTTTGCCATATTATCTTTTCTTTGATTTCTTTTTGGGGTTTTTTATGGCTTTATCAAAATCTTTTGAGGCGATGATGAAACCAGCCACCAGGATGATGACACCAAAACCAATCATGATATGCCCAAGATAATCGCTCACTTTCGGTTCGGTTTTGGCATCAACAATCGGAATGAAAAACTCAACGTTTTCTTGTGGAATGAGCGGATAAAGGTCGGTGTTACTGCGTGGGTCATCCACTGCCAGGCTGACTTTTACCTGCGCGTCACCAATGATAGCTGCTTTGATTTGCCAGATGATTTGGCTGGAACCATCTTTTAACTGGATGGTTTGGCGTCGCTCTGTGCTGGTTGTGAGTCTTGAGCTGTTCATCACGCTGTCTAACATAAAGCCTTTGTCTATGACAGCGCGGATTTTTTCGTCCGGACTGGCGGTAAGGGTAATTTGAGCCTCTTCTTTAGGCAAGAGTTCAGAAGGGTGCTCAACGGCAATGTTCACATAACCGCCACTGTGGTGAATGAGGTCAAAGACCTTCACCTGTTCGATTTTTGTGGGATTGACAAATTCGGTTCTGTTAAAGACGATAGCGCCAGTGATAATTAAGGCTATGCCAAGCGCGATTAAAATTAAATAGTAGGGTTTTTTCATAAAATCACCTGTGAGTTTTTGCTAATTGACGAAGAGATGATAACACGGGATGCAAAAAAATGGTAATTGAGGCTTCAGGAAAGGTTGTTTTAACAGAACAACTATTATTATATATCCGATTTTCTGCGATTGTCCTCTCTGCACAAAAGTTGACAATTCGAGGATTCTGTCTTTCCGCCTTGTGACCAGGGGG
>CAZTEP010000218.1:0-2955 GCA_964612325.1 uncultured Anaerolineaceae bacterium | reverse complement strand
GCGCCCCAGCACAATCGCCTCCCCTACCCTAAAGTGGTTGATTTCTTTGGGCATCCTGCCACTTGCCAAAAGGGGCAAACCGGAACTGTTGCCACCAGAAAGCAAACCAAGCTCTAAACCAGTGACACGGCGCGCCTCATCGCGCGCGTCAATCAAGACTTGCATATTTTCCACACTGGGAATAACGCCACCATAACATGCCAGGTTCGCGCCCAAGCCAACTAACTCAAGCCCGGGTAACAGGGCCGCCTCTTTGATGAGAGATACTAATTTATCCGGCCAAACACCTTCGCGCAAGTCGCCGACATCCACCATAATAATAGGTTTGTGAACTTTGCCAAGTTTTACCGCGGCATCTGACAAGGCCTTGAGAGTCATCAAAGATGAATTAAGCGAGTATTCGGTGTGCATGACAACGTCTTCGGCTTGTTTTTGCGCGGGCATGCGCAGCAAAAGGCGTGGGATATTGGGCAAATGCTCACCGACAAGGCGTAAGTTTTGTACACGAGAATCAGCGATCATATCAGCACCCGCTTCAACAAAGACGCGCGCCACTTGCGGATTACCCCGCAAAACCTTGGTCACCATAGCAATTTGAACGCTGTTGTCATGGCAAAGTTTGGCAACGCTCAGAGCGTTTTGTTTTATGCGATTAAGATAAATTTCAAGTCTGGGGGTTGTTTCAAACATGTTTACTCCTTAATCAGATTGTGGTTTTCTTGCACCCAATGCACAAAAGTTGTCTTGACTTCCTCAGGATAATGATGTGCCAAGGTGCCAAGCGCAGAAAAACGATAAGAACCATCAATAATAACTTTAGTTTCTGGCGTGGGTAATAAATGCTGCCCAGCGCCCATGCAAATGCCCCTTAAAATTTCCTCGCCACCGCTTAGATGTGTTAGCGCGCCACCCGTACCCACCAGCCATTTCACTGCAGTGAGGTCTTTACCACGTACAATTTTAATCTTTCCGGAAGGTGTATAAAGATCGCTCACTTGCCCGGCATGGCGACGAATAGCTGTCTCAACCGCGCGCTTGGTGAGCCAACGGGTCAGGTTCATTTCCTGTTCGGTCCGGGGCATGGCCATGAGATGCGTCATCTCGGCTTCCCAATCGGGGTCGTTTGCCAGAGCAAGGATATTAGCAGCGTTTACAAACACGCCCAAATCGCCCTCAACAGTACGCTTGGCAATAGGTTCGGGGTCAGTTAATCGTGAAGTCCACTCCAGGCTCCCTTCGGTAACGCTATGCACATCGGTTGTCGCGCCACCCACATCAATCACCAGCACATCGCCCAGGGCTTCCGCGAACAACTTCGCGGCCAGCAATACCGCGCCTGGTGTGGGCAATACAGGCGCTTGGGTCAATTCAGCAAGACGTGACATCCCTGGCGCGTGTACGATATGCTTATTAAAGAGTTCATGAATAATGACGCGCACCGGTTCGATGTTGAGTTGATCAACTGCCGGAAAAACGTTCTCGGCGAGCATCAATTCAATACCCGCGCTTTCGAAAATATCCTTAATTTGAGCGCGAATGGCGATATTCCCAGCATAGATAACCGGCGCGATAGGTCCCAGTGAAGCAATCGCCCGCGCATTTTGCACCACAATGCGTTTTTCACCATAGTCCACCCCACCCGCCAGGAGAATGATGTTTGGCTGAATGTCTTTTATCTCTGCCAAATCATAGTCATCCAGAGCGCCAGCGGTAATCTGCTTGATAATCGCGCCAGCCCCAAGGGCGGCTTCACGCGCGGCGCGAGCGGTCATATTAAAAGTCAAGCCGTGGACGGTCATTCGCAGACCGCCCGCGGCTGAACTATTTACAAAATACTGTGGGTCATTCAACGCCCTGGGTAAGGCTTCGTTCAAAACAGTCAGCGCGGACTCAACACCAATGCCAACATCGCCACTGTCGATAGATGTCGCCGCAATACCCTGCGCCAAATGTTCAAAACGACCCTCAGGCAAAAGCGCGAAAGCGTTTGCTTTGGTTATCGTTGAGCCAACCTCAAGCGTTAGAATATCCATTTATTCTTAAACGACACCACGTTCTTTGAGAACTTTTACAATGGCATCCACCACGTTGATACCCTTGCATCCGCGCCCAAAAGTAGCGTCCATACCTGTTTCAGCTGCCATATCAGCACTGACTTGCGTACCACCAGCAATCAAAATAACTTTGTCGCGAATACCTTTCTCGCGGCAAAGCTCGTCAAGCTTGCGCATGTTGATGCGGTGCACGTCGCCATGGCTGATAATGGTGGAAATTAGGATAGCCTGCGCGCCGGTTTCAATGGCGGCATCGACCATTTTCTCGATGGGCACAGACGTTCCCAAATAATGGTATTTCACGCCATATTTCTCTATGCCACCATGTTTGATATCCAAAATCTCGCGCAAACCAACGCTGTGTTCATCTTCGCCAACCGTACCAGCGACAACGGTAAGATTCGTTTTCTGCACCACGTCACGGATTTCTTCTTCGGAGAGCAAGATAACTTTTTCCGGGATTTTCAGGTCACGGCGGTCAATATCAAAGGTCACCTTCCCCTTGACTTCCAGGAAACAGCCTTCCGCGGGGTGCAAGACCATCAGGTTGATAACCTGTGGGTCTTCAAGGCCCATGCGTCGCGCGATTTCCAAGCCAGCTTCGCGGGCGTAATCTTCGTTTTCGGGAATCATCATCTCAACCAGAACGGTTCCATCACCAGCCCATTCTACTTCGGGTCTGATGAGGTTGCCCTTGCGATAGTCCCAGGTTTTCTCAAGGCGCTTGTGCACGTTGTCTTCAGGGTCAAATTCGTCGATATAGGTAATCAAGTCAGGGTTACAGAGTGTACAGCCACCGATTAAGTCACAGGCATGCGTAATCCCTTCGGGTAGGTGGTTATCCCCAAAGTGGGCGCAAACAGGAGCCAAATAGTCGGGGTCGCGTTCGATAATGCTTCCC
>CAZTEP010000217.1:0-2963 GCA_964612325.1 uncultured Anaerolineaceae bacterium | reverse complement strand
TACATACTGAAGTCTCAAAACAATGGTATAGCGAAAAACAACAACGGTTCTTGCCCGATCGATATGTAATAGGGACATGTTACTTATGTGGCGCGGAAAATCAACGGTCAGATCAATGTGAACAATGCGGTCAGGTTTTAGACGCTGAAAAATTGATAGATCCAACATCTAAAATTGATGGTTCCACACCAGTTTTGAAAGATACTGAACATTATTATCTTGACTTACGAACGCTTGAACCAAAAATCAAACAGTTCTTGCTCGATCGTGAAGATTATTGGCGACCAAATGTGATGCGACAATCCTTGGGTAATATTCAGTCAGTCGGCTTAAAGCCCACTTCTATTACCCGCGATTTGGAATGGGGTATTCCTGTTCCCATAATAGGATGGGAGAAAAAGGTGCTTTACGTTTGGTTTGAAGCGGTGATGGGTTATCTTTCTGCAACAATTGAATGGTCTGAGTTAAATGGTGAGCCTGATGCATGGCGTCATTGGTGGACCAATCCTGAGGCAAAAGCTTTTTATTTTATTGGCAAAGATAATATTACTTTCCATGCCGTTACGTGGCCGGCAGAATTGTTGGGTATGGATACTGGTTTTGACAAACTAATGGGTGCCAAAAATCCAAAAGCTTTGAATTTGCCATACAATGTGCCGGCAAATGAATTTATGAATCTTGAGGGTCGCAAGATTAGTGGCTCAGCGAATTGGGCGGTATGGGGATTGGACATTTTGGATCGATATGATGCTGATGCAATTCGCTATTATTTAACGGTTACGATGCCGGAAACCCGTGACACAGATTGGGATTGGGAGGACTTCTACCATCGCGTGAACGGTGAACTATTGGCAACCTGGGGAAACCTTGCGAATAGGGTTTTAAGTTTCACTTACAAGCATTGGGAAGGTGTCATTCCAACGGTTGAAGTGTTGCGTGAAAGCGATTTGGCTTTACTTGATACCGTTAAAAACGGGTTTGAACTTGTCGCAGAGAAAATGGAAAAGGTTGAGCTTAGAACCGCGCTAAGCTTGATTATGGACCTTGCCAGTGAAGTAAATAAATATCTTGATGTTCATGCGCCATGGTTTGAAATTAAAACGGATCGCTCAGAAGCTGAAAAATCAGTTTATACAGCTATTCAGGCAATTGAATGGCTAAATGTAATGTTCGCACCATTCTTGCCGCATACTTCAACCGAGCTTCATAAAATATTGAACCATCCTGGCCAGCTTTTTGGAAATAGTTTTCAAAAAGAAATTCATGATGAGGTTGGAACGCATACAACATTGGGATATGAATTAGGCGAAGATAGCTTAACAAAGCCGGGCACTGATATTTGGAATGCCGAAAATATGATTGGTGGACGGAGCTTTAATAAGCCCTATCCCCTCATCACTAAATTAGATGTGAGCATTATCGAAGAAGAACGCGCTCGATTGGGCTAATGAGCCTTCATTGTTACGGTTAGCTTGGCTGAGGTTTGCCAACGCTTGCCATATAAATAACAAAGTTTTCTTTGCCATCCAGATTTAATGCCTGGTTGGCCTCGTCGTCTTTATAGGCACCAATGGCGCAAACAGCATTTCCTTCGGATTCTGCTGCCAAATAAAGGTTTTGACATACATGGCCGGCATCCATAAAAAGATATCGATAAGCTCGTTCCTGGTAACGCCAGCTGCTACGGTAAACATTGGCTACCCAAATAAAGTTTACTGATGCTGTGATAACTTGCTTTTGGTCAAATGTGCTGGCATGGATGGCTTTGATTGTCTTGTAATTGTCTGTAATAAGGTAAATAGCATGTTCCTGTGGAATGTAACCATAGATCCCTGGAGTTAAGTTACCTACGCGTTGAATAAGCAGATAAGTTTCAAAAGGATGTCTTGAGCCGGCACTGGGGACATTTCTTGTTGTGAGTCCACGCTTCTCCGAATAAGCAGTCATCCCCTGGGTTGACCAAAGAAGCCAACTTAGTTGTTCAATATTCAAAAAATCGTTTGTATCATAGCGACGACTTGTGCGTCGGTCTTCAACAATCGCTTTAAAATTGTTTTTTGGTGGTGTGTATTCTTGAGGGGGAGGTAAGATTATTAATTTAGCGTTTGCAGGATAATCAGTAAGATAGTTAGGCATGGGTTCGCCACGGTCAGCAGCTGATAGCGTTCGTGATACGGCATGAGAGGCTCTTAAGAAGGCATCACCGGCTTTTTCAAATCGAGACATTCTTGCTCCTTTTAGAAACGGATCATGGAAAGTATCATTGCCAATATGATGATGATGGCAAAAATAGAAATCATAATTTTATAATATTTATTTGAGTTGTTCATATTACTCCAAATGTGACTTGATTTGATGTGCAAGGTTTAGTGAAATACCTTTTATTCCTGCTATGTCGGTAGCGTTGGCTTGTTTTATGCCTTCAATTGACCCGAAACGGTCAATCAGAGCTTTCCTTCTGACAGGACCAAGTCCGGGAATTTCATCCAAACGCGACATTAAGCCAATTTTACCACGTCGGTTTCGGTGCGCAGTAATCGCAAAGCGATGCGCTTCATCACGGATGCGCTGAAGAAGGAAAAGACCTTGTGAGCCATCTTCAAGTTGGATAGAAAGAGGTTGATTTGGTAAAAAAAGCTCATCCTGTTTTTCCGCTAAAGCAACAACATGGAATTGGTTTAATAGGCAAAATTCTTCAAGAACTTCCAAAGCGGTACTTAGCTGACCTTTTCCGCCATCAACAATAAGTAAATCAGGCAGGATGCTAAAGGCAAGATCTTGTTTATAGCCAGGAATCTCTTTGTTCTTTTGAGATTCTTCATAATTGGAAAAGCGGCGCTTTAAGGTTTCGGCCATTGAAGCGTAGTCATTTGGACCGATAACATTACGAATATTGAACCGACGATAAAGATTTTTGTTAGCTACGCCTTGTAGATCGGAAGAGCACACGTCTGAACTCCAGT
>CAZTEP010000216.1:0-2986 GCA_964612325.1 uncultured Anaerolineaceae bacterium | reverse complement strand
AGAATATAGCCAGTCAGGACGAATAACGCCATAGCAAAAAGCGTTATGAGCACATTGCGCAGGGTACCCGAAAAGAAATAATTGTGAATTTCCATGACCATGATGAAAAGCATCAAGATCATCCATGCATACATTATCGTTTGACTGAAGCTGTAGACAAAAGCCTCATTGAATGTCAGCACCCTGGAAAGTAAGGCAATCGGTAAAGCAAACAAAGCATAGGGGAACAAGCTGTAAGCCGTACCGATAATCACATCCTTTACCCGCCCCTCTCCATCAGAAATGGTAGATACCAAATAGTTGGCAGTAATCCAAAGTGCAATAATGCCGAAAACCATTAGAATTTCATTCTCAATGCGAATATCGGATGTAGACGCATAGGGGTTAAAGACAAAGCCAGTCCAATACAGTGAAAGTATCCTCACCACCGCGATCCAAATGAACATAAGCACAGCAAAAATTAAACTCCCCCGTTTATCTTTTTTGACATAGTAAAAACTATCCGCTGGTTTCCCGATAAAACGGAACATAAAGATAAAGTCATCGATGAGCTTAAATCGGGTCAGACCTTTAAACCAGGCACCGATTGGATCAAACCATTTATAACGGCGGTTAAGTCTACCGACACCGCTCCGGAGGATTGAAAGCCCAAAGATGGTCATTAGGGCTGTGCCGAGATAGTTTTGTAAAACTACATTGCGCATCTCCCAATAGGCTTGTGAATAACCATTACGGTCTTCTGCATAGCGGTAATATTCGAGAGCTTTAGCGTAATCCTCTTCCTTGAAGTAAGCATCTGCAATGGCTTTATAGGAGGTAATAAATAGACCGTTATAGTCCAAAACCTCCTCAAAGTAGGGCTTTGCTTCTTCATAAAACCCCTCCATATATAAGCGTGTGCCTGCGTGTACTGTCTGAGCAAAAGCAGTCGTCGAATAGACTACAATTGCGTTTTTATCCTTATCCAACACGTATATGTAATCTTGATACCTGCTGATCGCTGTTGGGTTAGTCAATGTACCCATGCGTTGATTACCGCTTGTATCCTTAGCACCAAACTGGAAAAGTAAAACTCCGGTGATGTCATACTCGAATATAAGTCCGTCTGCATCTACCGCCACAACCAATCCATTATCACTGACGTCAATATCTCTAAAATTATTGGAACCGATAATCTCGGGGAATATATTTATGCCAGCAATGTTAAATTTGCGAATGCTTTTTTGTGGCAAAGTTCCTGCGGTTACTGTATAGAGCATCCCTTGGTTGTCGATTGCCAAGTTTGAAGGTGAAGCTGCTTCATTTCTGATGAATTGTGCCAATTGTTCTTCAGTGAGAAAAGTCCTCTGAAGGACCATCCGTAGGGACATTTCGGCAGTGTTTGCAGCAAAATAACCAATGAAATTCCCATTGGTATTCATTTGCACCACTCCATCCACAGAGCCTTCGCTGATAACAAATAGGTTTTCGCGTGCATCTACAACAATTTTGCGAGGTAAAAACTCACGACTTTTACCAAAAAGTGGTTCAACTGGTCTGCCCAACTCCTTTAATAGGTTGCCATCTTTATCCATGATGATGACAGCGTTTTTCTTCGAATCAGCGACATAGATGGTCCCGTTTTTATCCACGAACACCCCTGAAGGACCTTGAAGAAAGTCTTCACCATAGCTCGCAACTACCTCAAAATCCTGATTAACTCTCACAATTCTACTGTTGCCGGTATCAGCGATATAAATTTCACCCTCAGGTGTAATGAACATGTCCTCTGCACTTTTTATGGACAGATCAATTTCTGCGTATGGGCTATAAGCATCTTGCGTGAGGACAAGCTCGCCATTAGGCCCATAAGCCCAGGTCGTGTAGGGAGAATCCGCAGCGGCTTGGCTGTTAGGCACAAAGAGTAAAATGACCGTTAATGCAATTGCGAAACAAAGCTTCTTTTTCATCCCTTCAGTCCTGAATGTGACATTGTGCTCATCACTTGGCTTTGCAAGAGAATAAAGATAATCAGATTAGGCAGGAACAAGATTAAAGCAGCTGCTGCCGCAATTCCTTGACCTGCAACGGTGTTTGCGCCAGTGGATGTGGTGGCGGTAAGTGTGCTGAGATAAAAGGCAAAAGTCTTTAAACCTTCTTTATTGATGTAAAGCGATGAAATCCCAGCATCATTCCAAGTGGCTTGAAATGTGAGAATAGCGATAGTCGCAATTGCCGGTCTTATCAAGGGTAAGATTATCCTTCGATAAATCTGGAAATCAGATGCGCCGTCAATACGTGCTGCTTCAATAACCTCGTTGGGGATCACATCAATAAATTGCTTCAGTAAAAACAAACCTACGGGCATAGCTAACGCAGGCAAAATATGCACCCAAAAGGTATCGATCATGCCTAAGCCATTGATAATCAAGAATCGCGGAATGGTAACAGCAATAGGCACAAACATAAGCGCAATAGTATTAACCGAAAATATGGTTTTTTTGAGCTTGAAATTCAACTTCGAAAGGGCATAAGCTGCAGTAGACGAAACCAAGATCGAAGCTAAGATTGTCACTAAAGCAATCACAATACTATTAAACAAGTAACGGCTGACGGGAATCCCAGAAGTTGACATGGTCGAGAACAAATCTGAGAAGTTCTTGAAAGTGGGATTAATTACAAAAAAGCGTGGCGGGAAGGCAAAAAGTTCATCCGGCTGATTAAATGCGTTTGAGAAAATAAAGATAATTGGCAATAGCATTAAAGCTGCTAACGGTAATAGTAATATATAAAACTTTAATTGGCTGGGATGAAAGCCTTTAGGGTTAATCCCGCTGCTGTAAATTGCCGAATAGTGAAAAAGTCCTCTCTTTTTCATGGCTCACTCACAAATAATCCTCGCTGCTAAACAAGTTCACCGCTAAACGGTCTAACAAGAGCACCATAATAAGCAACACCACTGAGACTGCTGCAGCATAGCCCATCTCATAACGCAAAAAACCATAAT
>CAZTEP010000215.1:0-2992 GCA_964612325.1 uncultured Anaerolineaceae bacterium | reverse complement strand
CATGCATCCTGCCACTGCGCGATACAACTTTTTCGCGCTGACTCGTTACAGAAACCTGGGTAAAAATGTTGTTTTCTTCCAGGAGTTTTAAAAGAACGTCTGGCAATTCTTTATCCAGATCCTCATCATACAGTAAAAGATAACGCTCGTTAATCCTTTCCCAAAGTTCACGTATTTCCTGAAAGACAGCTTTCCTGATTTTAATCGTTTCTTTTTTCTGTTTATTGCGGTCTTTGACTTTACCCTTTTGCAAGCCTAATTCAAGGCCGGGATATTCTTCCCACATTGCTTCGCGGTACTCATTGTTGATGTTCATATGGCGGTCAATAAACTTCTTACTATAAAGTTCATCAAACATCGCGTCGGCATCAATGCCCTGCTTTTTAGCCAGTTTGGAAAGCATTTCTTCTGTAAGCTTTGCTGCTTGGGGAAGTTCGCCATTAATCTGTTTAACCAATTCCTCGGCAAAATCGAATTCTGTAAAGTCAACAATATAGTTAAGCCAAAATTCTTCGTTGGATATGCGGTTGCCATTCTCGTCAACCGGCAGTCTCAGACCTCTGCCGACTTCTTGTAATTTGCTGATTTCACTTCCGCTCGAACGCAGTTTAGCGATAGTAAAAACATTGGGGTTATCCCAGCCTTCTTTTAGTGTCCACTTAGAGAAAAGAAAACGGCGGGTATTCCACGAACCATCTTTACGCTTGAAGGATAAAAGTTCTTTTTTACCATGTAAAATTTCCTGCACTTCCTCAGCGATGCCCTCATCAGAATCGGTATTGTCCTGTGAAAAATATCCGGCATGGCAGGCAGAAAGCTCATTCAAGCTGGCTAGCAGGTAGTCTTTATACGCTGTTTCATGTTCTGTTAAGTTTTGTATTTCCTGGTTTAGTTTTTCTTTAAGCAAACGCTCGAAAGCTTCCAAAAGATATGGGGTTTTACCTTCTTCATTCGCCCGATAAGAGCTGATATCGTCAATGAAAAACAGAGCCAGGGTTTTTATTTTGTATTGTCGGTTACAAAAGTTTTCTTTTTCGGTTTCAAAGTGTCTTTCCAGTGCCAGGCGTAACATTTGTTCCTGGTAAGAACTCATGTAAATATCAACATCCAACTCTTCTCCCAAAGTTTTTGACTGCCCATTTGAAAAAACGACCTCACTGTTGCTGATGCCATCAAGCCTAATGCCTTCAAAAGCCGTGTCGATGATGGCAAGCGAATCATCTTTTTGCAAAGTGTAGGTTTTTGTGGGTTTGTCTTTGGCTTTGTATTGAAAATTAGCAGAGACTCTGCTCTTGAGAGATACAATTTTGACCTTGGCATCTTGTTCCGAAACCGGCTCCAGATGTTCTTTAGCCACCCCTTTAATCAAGTTCTGATTAAACGAAGCGGCGGCATTCAAATCATAAAGTAAGTTTTGGTAGTCCTTTTTGACGACCTTATTTTTACCCCGACCTTTTGATGTCTCCGGAAAAGTCGCGCCAAAGCGGATGATACATTGCGGTTTGATTTCTTCGGCGAGTACTTTATATGAGACCCCGTCTCTCGCGAAACGATGGGGTTCATCAATGATTACAAAAGGCCGTGTCGCCTGAAGCGCGTCCAAAGGCCTGTAAAAACCCTCAACGCCATAGTCATAGTCATCGCGCGCGAGCATGGCGTTTTTGCGCGTCGTTAAAAGGTGCATATTGGTCAGCAGAACATAAATCTTCCTGGTGTTTTGGAACGAGCCTTTAACAAAATCGCTGACCACACCCGGAAAATAAGAGCGTTTGTTTCTTGCCCTCGTTTGCGCGGTCAGCACACCCAGTTCAATCGCTGTGCCATAGCCGCAACTGTCCGAAAAATGGCGACGCGCGTAGGGGTCAAGCAAAAACTGAGCTGTGCCGGCTTTGATGGCCAGCGATGGTACGGCAATAATGAATTTGTTGATGCCATAATGCTTATGGAGTTCAAACATGGTTTGGGTATAGACATAAGTTTTGCCGGTGCCGGTTTCCATTTTGATATCCAGCGTCAGGCAGTCGCCAACGGGCTCATGGTTGCGATATTCCGCTGGTATATCGCGTTGTATTGCTTCAATGTTTTGCTTCAGGCGCGAATCAGCTAAATCAAGGCTTGGGTTCTCATAAAAGATTTGTGGCCTAAAGAAATCAACGCTTTCAAAGACCTGCCTGATCTTGTCAATGGCTTTCTGCTGATGGGGTAGCCCCTGCTGTAGAATTAATTCCATGCTGTAAACTCCTCATCAATAGCGAACATCAAAGTTAAGTCGCAGGTTCTTTTCCGTCGCTTTTAAGCGTTTCAGATTGGTCTGTATCATTTCCAGTTGTGTCCAGGTAAAACTATAACTAAATAGCACAATGTTTTCCGGATTAAAAGATGGGTCAGTATCAAATTTTGTGACCATTGCCTCCAGGGCACTGTAGTCAGCTAATTCGTTGATGAGATACAGATGCTTGTCGATGTAGTAAGCGGTATAGTCGCCAAATTTAACGGTCTTGAGTTCCGGTGAAAAACCATAGCCATCGCGCACCAGCCAGGTAGCCAGTATGGCATCTGTGCCAAATTCCTGCAAGAGCGTATTTGTAACCACCACTTCTTCGTCATGTTTAAAATCGATGATTTCATCAAGCTGTTTTCCGCTTGGTTCTGCCAACACAAAATGTTTAAACCCAAGGTCGGCTGTGGTATCGGGCTTTTCTTCTTTGATTTTCTTCGCTGCGCGGATGATACGTTCCCTGCCGATTTCATCAATACTGCGATAGCCGGCTTTGTAGGCGGGTTTGTCTTCTTTAATAAGTTCGGGTAGTTGCACCATGATAAATTTTCGCTTGCCGCCGTCTTCAGCGTTTAATTGCATGACGGCATCAGCGGTTGTTGCTGAGCCTGAAAAAAAGTCTAGGACGAAGTCAAAGTTTGCTATTTTCAAATATTTTAACAATTGCAAAATCAGCCCCGAAGATCGGAAGAGCACACGTCTGAACTCCAAGTC
>CAZTEP010000214.1:0-3008 GCA_964612325.1 uncultured Anaerolineaceae bacterium | reverse complement strand
TGCAAACGCCTAATGAACAATATGGCTTGCTCATCGTCACCTTATCTGAGATTAAACGCCACGATCGGCGCATTAATTTACTGGTTGAATTGGCCAACCAGTTAGCTTCAGCTATCCAGAATAACCACCTCCAGTATGTACAAAACCTGCAAAGTCTTATTGACAGGGAATTTCAACTCGCGCGCCAAATTCAAAAAAACTTTCTACCCGAAAAACTACCCGAAATACCAGGCTACGATTTAGCCGTACAATGGCAAACCGCACGCGATGTTGGCGGTGACTTTTACGATGTTTTTGAAGTCAAACCCGGCTATATCGGCCTGGTCATTGCCGATGTCTCTGACAAAGGCTTACCTGCTTCCCTTTATATGACCGTCAGTCGTACGCTCATTCGAGCCATTGCGCTTGAAGTTGTTTCGCCAGCTCAAACGCTTGAGCGCGTCAACCATCTTTTACAGCTTGACTCAAAACAAGGTTTTTTTGTAACCGCATTCTATGGTGTCCTGGAACAAGCCACAGGAAAGATGGAATATTGCATTGCTGGCCATAATCCCCCCTATTATTTGGAATACGCTAAAAACAAGGTTTCTCAATTACCCCGCGGAGGTATCGCGTTAGGAGCAATGGACCCCATTCACCTCAAAAACCAAAATATTCAATTAGAATTGGGAGATGCCGTTGCATTGTTCACTGATGGTATTACTGAAACCTTTGACCCACGTGGCATGCCTTTTGGCAACCAACGTTTTGAACGCTCACTTCTTAAAGGCATCAACGTCAGTGCTCAGGAAATACTTGACATTATTGAACGCGATGTAATCGCTTTTCGTGATGGCGCGCCAACCGCTGATGACACAACCCTTTTGGTAATCAAAAGACTAAACGAGCCACAACACCACAAAAAATCATAATTAGGATTATTAAAGATGCCTTTTTATCTCATTCAAAATGACATTACAAAAATGGAAGTTGATGCCATCGTCAACGCTGCTAACCGGGAGCTATTGATGGGCGGGGGCGTTTGTGGGGCTATTTATAAGGCCGCTGGCGCGACGAAAATGGCAAGAGCCTGTTCAACACTGGGCCCCATTAATACTGGCCAAGCAGTCATCACACCTGGTTTTGACTTAGCCGCTAAATATGTCATTCACACTGTTGGACCAATTTATAGCCATCATCCACCAGCAACCAGTGAAAAACTGCTTTATGCTGCTTACAACTCTGCTTTAACCTTATGCGCCCAAAAAGGTCTTGAGAGTGTTGCTTTTCCACTCATCTCAAGCGGTATTTATGGCTATCCAAAAGATGAAGCTTTTAAAGTGGCGAAAAATGCTATTCATGACTTCCTCAATGATCATGATTTGGATGTGTATTTAGTCCTGCTTGGCAAATCCATCATTTCTACTAATCAAAGCTGGCTTGATAAAGTTAGAAACTATGTTGATACGCACCTCAATGGAGATAAGCATCAAATAAGAATACCCCGGTTAGCTTCAAAACCTAAAGAAAGCAAACCTTTCTATCATGGCCTTATCACTGCTCAACCCAGTTGGGGAACAGATGACTTAAAGAAAGAAAAGATTCATGATGCCTTAAACAACCTTGATGAACCGTTTTCAAGTTTTTTATTTCGCCTGATTGACAGCAAAGGCAAAACAGATGTTGAAGTTTATAAACGCGCCAATATTGACCGAAAACTCTTTTCAAAGATTCGCACTATCCAAAACTATATCCCCAGCAAGCGCACAACTATAGCACTTGCTATTGCCTTAGAACTCAACATCGACGAAACCGAAAGCTTATTAAAAACAGCCGGTTATGCGCTTTCTCGTAGCCAGGTCTTTGACGTCATCATCGAATACTTCATTATCAATCGCCACTTTGATATTTATGATATAAATGAAGTCCTCTTCTCCTATGACCAAGCTCTTTTAGGCTCATAGAACACGATTTTCTTCAATACATCATTTCAACGAAGTTCAAAAATGTCGCTTTTCAAGCGACCATTTTCATTTTTCAAACTTGTATCATATAGACATGATAAACAAAGGAGATGAGTAAATGAAAAACGAAACAACAGAATTAGTCCTAATCTTAGATCGCAGTGGCTCGATGTCTGGCCTCGAAAGCGATACCATCGGCGGTTTCAATGGCATGATTGCCAAACAAAAAAACATCGAAGGGTCTTGTCGTGTAACAACTGTACTCTTTGACCACCACTATGAGCTCTTACACGATCGTATCGATATCCAGGGTGTAAACCCAATCACAACAAAAGAGTATTTTACACGGGGTAGTACCGCGCTTTTGGATGCCATCGGCTTTAGCATCCAAAAAATAAAGAACGTACAGAACCGCTCTTCCGAAGGATTTCAGCCTGAAAAAGTTATCTTCGTCATCATCACCGACGGGATGGAGAATGCCAGTCGCGAATATAGCCTTGAGCAAATCAAATCGCTTATTGAAGAGCAGAAAAACAAATACAACTGGGATTTCATCTTCATGGGGGCTAACATTGACGCCATCCAAACTGCTGGTCAATTCGGAATTAACGCCAACAGGGCCGTTAATTACGTCCCAGACAGTCATGGCACTCATTTGAACTTTATGAGCATGCATCAGGCTGTTTCTAACTTTAGAAAATATGGAAAAGTGAGCGACAGTGACCTTGACGAAATCAGAAAAGACCATGATAAACGCAGAAAAAATTAATTAAAAAACCATTTGATTGACTAAAACAGGGGGTATTAAAGAGAGAGTTGGCTAAGGCTAACTCTTTCTTATTTAAAACATCTTGTTTAAAACCTATGTCATGTTTAACGCTTACCCCTGATTTTCGGTTTTCATTTGCCTTTCAGTAATGGTTCCCAAGGAAATGGCATGGCAAGTTCACGTTTTCGCTTTGTTTCATGCTATAATTTTTTGTCCAAGGAGAAGCTCTCAAAGCTCTGATCTATGCATACAAATACCGGGAATGATATTGATTATTTATTAATTGGCCATGTTAC